>DAORHV010000011.1:0-11767 GCA_035438175.1 Candidatus Peribacteria bacterium | reverse complement strand
CTGCGGATCGCCGAGCGCGGCGTGGGTGCGGGCCAGGAAGTACTGGGTCTCGGGCTTTTCCGGATCAATGGAGTAGGCACGCTCCAGTGAAGCGAGCGCGTCCTGCAGACGTTCGGTGGTGAATTCGCAGTAGCCCTTCACGATCCAGGCGTCGCGGTAGCGGTCCTGCTTGGCGGTCACGCCGTCGACCAGCGTGAGCGCGCTCTCACACTCGCCGACCTGGGCCAGCGCGCGTCCGAGCAAGGTGGCGAGATGCGTATCCTGGCCTTCGGCGAACAGACTGAATTCATTGAAAGCGCCGAGCAGCGTGGCGGCGTACGTGCGGATGGTCGCATCCGAGTTCTGGGCGGCGAGCTTCAGTTGGTCCTGGGCGGCGGCGTAGTCGCCGGCGGCAATGGCGGCGAGTGCCAGGCCGTACTGTCCCTGCGGGGTTTCGGGCTTGGCCGAGAACGTGGCCCGGGCGGCGTCGGTCTTGCCGGTACGCAGCTGCAGCAGTCCGGAGAGCAGCATGATTTCATCGCTGTCGCGGGTTTCTTTGCGGAGCTTGTCGATGCTGTCGCCGGCCGCTTCGTATTCGCGCCGCTGCAGCTGGATGCGGATGAGTTTGCGCAGCGCGGGTGCGCCTCCGCCGGACGTCACGCTCTGCACGTATTCGCCCTCGGCCTGGCTCCATTCGCCGCGGCGCTCGAAAATCTCGCCCTGGCGCAAATGGATGAGTGCTTCGGATTGGTTCTGCGGATTCAAATCCTGACTGCCGGAGCCCGGGTTGAAGACTGCTTCTTTGGCGCCTTGGACACCGCGGAACGCCAGTTCGATGACGTTCACCGATGTGCGGATCTGCCAAATGAGCAGCGCTCCGACACCGCCGACCACCGCGAGCGCCAGGATTGCGGGAATGTAGATACGCGGGGGAATCCTCATGCGGAGGACAGACTACCACTCTCTTGAAGGCGGGGGATAGGTGAGGCGGGAAAAGTCCGGCGGAACGTGGTAGAATCCGCCCATGGCCAAGATGAAACCGATCGTCGTCAGCATTCCGCATGCGTCCACCTATATTCCGGACGATGTTCGTGCGCTGCTGAAGCAAGACGAGAAGGCGCTGATGCATGACCCCGACTTGTACACCGAGCGCATTTACAACGCCGCCTGCACGAACATCGTGGAGGCCAAGTTCTCGCGCATCATCTCCGATGTGAACCGTGCGCCGGACGAAATCTACACCGTGGGACTCAAGCGTTCGGAGGGCGTGGTGCTGCTGTCGCTCACCGACGGAAGCGATGTCTTCAAGACCGATCCACCCATGGAGCTCATGGAGGAATGGGTGAAGCGTTTCCATGCGCCGTTCCATGCCGAACTGGCCGAGGCCATGAAGAACGCATCGTTCCTCATCGACGGCCACTCCATGTGGTCGGTGGGTCCGCGCTCCAAGGCCGACTCCGGCGTGCTCCGTCCGGACATCGTGCTCGGCAACCGCCACTACACCACCTGCGACGCCGAGACGACGCAGTTCTTCCGCCACGCCTACGAAAAGCTGGGGTACACCGTCGCCATCAATACACCGTACATGGGCCGCTACACGGTGGGCGTCCACTGCAGCCGCCTGGGCGTGCCGGGCATCCAGATCGAAGTCAGCCGCGCGCTGTACATGAACGAAGAAACGCTCGCTCCGCACGAGGACGCCATCGAGCGTCTGCACCGCCAGTTCCAGGAACTGGTGGATGAATTCTCGGTCTGGCATGCCGCCCGGCCTTCGTCGCATATCTGCGATCTCACGTCGTAATCATGCGTTCCATCCTCGTGTTCTTCGATGCCCCGGCCCCGGACGGATATCCGTTCACCAGCGACGAGTACCGCCGCTCGTACCGCGAATTCGCGCTGCTGCTCCGAAAGCGCGGTGCACGGTTCTTCGTCGCGCGCGGTCCCCAGGCGTACGCCGGCGGCAACGCGTTCACCTCCGGCTGGGAATACGGTGAGAACGGCGAGCTGGTCGTCCACCCGGGCAAGATCGTCGCCGATGTCATTTATAACAAAGGACACCTGGCCTGCGACCGTCTGGCGCTGGTCATCAACACTCCGGAACTCGACGCGTTGTGCACCGACAAGAAGCGCACTGCCGATCTGTTGCCCGAGATTTCGGCCCACACCCGCGTGGTACGGTCGGCCGCCGATCTGGATCGCGCACTGCAGTCGTTGTCCACGCCGCGCATCGTGGCCAAGCCGGTCGACGGCGAGGGCGGCGACGGCGTGTACATCGGCACCAAAGAAGAGGTGCGGGTGCGGGTGAAGCACTTCCCGTACCTGCTGCAGGATTTCATCGATACTGACGCCGGCATCCCCGGCATCGTGGAAGGATCGCACGATTTCCGGATGCTGTGCGTGCGCGGCAAGCTCATCCAGGCGTTCATCCGCACGCCGCCGCCCGGCGGCCTGTTGCCGAACGTGGCCCAGGGCGGCAGTACCCATGAAGTGCCTTTGGAGAAGGTGCCGGAATCGGCGATGGAAATCTTCCGGCTGGTGGACGCGCGCCTGTCGCGGTTCGCCGACCGCGTGTACTCGGTGGATCTGGGTCTGCACCGGGGCAAGGTGTGGAAGTTGTTCGAACTGAATTCGCGTCCGGCCTTGTTCTCCTGCGAGCGCGGCGAAGGCTTTGCGCGCTTCCATGAGGCGCTGGCCGACGTACTTCTCACCGCAACCGCATGAAGCGAGTCGGTATTTTCTTTTCGGCTCCGGGCTTCGATGACCCGCCGTTCAACAACGGCGATTACAAGCAGTCGTACCACGACCTGGCCGAACTCATCACGCAGCGCGGGGGGCAGTGCATCATCGTGCGCGACGCCAAGACCTTCCGGGGCGCCGGCACGTTCTCGCACGGCTGGGTCTACGAATACGGCGTGTTCCGCACCACCGACGGGCCGGTGCAGCTGGACGTGCTCTACAACAAAGGCGAGGCGTTCACGGCCGACGAGCAAACGGTGATGATCAACGATCCGCACGTGGACGCGCTGTGCCGCAACAAAGAGCGGACCATCGAACAATTTCCGCAGTTCTTCCCGAAGTCTGCGCTGGTGACGTCGGAGACCGATCTGTCCGGCGCACTGGGCAAACTCGGCGGCGAGATGCTGGTCGTGAAGCCGACCGACGGCTGGGGCGGCCACGGCGTGTGGGTCGGCAAGCGCGGCGATGCGTTCGCCAAAATCGAGAAGTATCCGGCGCTCATCCAGGAATTCATCGACACGTCCAAGGGTATCCCGGGCATCGTGAAGGGGACGCATGATCTGCGCATTCTCATCGTGGGCGGCCAGGTCGCGCTGTCGTACGTACGCACGCCGCCGGACGGCACGGTAGTCGCCAACGTGGCGCAGGGCGGCAGCATTATCCTGGTGCCGAACGAAGAAATCCCGCCCGACGCGCTGGCCATCGCCATGAGCATCGACGCCGAGATCGGCAAAGCCGGCCGCCGTGTGTACTCGGTGGACATGGGCTTCCACGAAGGCCGTGAATGGAAACTGTTCGAACTGAATCCGCAGCCGGGCCTCACGTCCATGAAATGGGGTGCCGGAGTGAAGCGGTATTACGAGTTGTTGGCGGAGGAGTTGTTGAAATAAGAAAGACTCCGAAGACTCCAAGGACGCCAAAGACTCCGAGGAGTATTCCTTGGAGTCGTCGGATTCATCGGAGTCCTGGGAGTCCTAATCGAGATCCGGGCTCATCTCGCCGTCGTCGCTCTTCTTCTTGCGGGTGACTTTGGACTTCTTCGGCGCGGGTGCGTCCTCGGCCGGCTCGATGTCGCTCATGCTGACGATGGCGGCCTTGGCGGCGGCTTCGGCCAGGTGTTTCGGAATAATGGCTTCCACGGCGCCCCAGTTGGCCTGTCCGGACTTCGGCACGATGATCGTCACCTGGTCGCCGACTTCGGCGCGGTAGAACGTCACCGATGCCAGCAGCAGACGGTACGGCTTGCCCTCGGCCAGCACTTTGTACTGTCCGTCCTCCTGGATCAGCACGCCCACGACCGTGCGGCGGTCGATGGGAGCGATCTGCTTGTAGATGAATTTGCCTTCCTCCGTAATGGTGAGCTTCATGCCGTCGCCCTCAACCAACTTGCTCTTGGAAGCGTAGTTGGCCGGGATCGGGTACGTCTGGCCGGTCGAATCGACCATGTTCTGGCCGTCGAACACGCCTTCCACGACTTTGTTGGCCGACGAACTGTATGCGCCCATGCCCATGGAGCCGGCCTTGGCCGAATAGCGCTCGCGGCTGGAATCGGAGACGCCGGTCATCTCGCGCATCATGCTGTTGGCCGTCTTCAGCGAAGACATCGCGGAATCGATCAATTCCTGAATCGCGAGAAGTTTGTCGTCTGACATGATGGATGTGGGTGATGGATGGTTGAGATCCGGTGATGTTTGCGGAGCCATCCTTCGTGCGTTCTACCAGGGCAGAAGCTCAACGGTGACGTGATGCTGTTCCAGCTGGGAGAGCATCTCCGTTTCCTTGAGCTGGCCCGCCTGCGCACCTAATACCTGGATGACACTTGCAGCATTCAGTGTACCAGCAACGAGCGCGGTTGGCAACGAGCGGCCGGTCAGCAGAGCCCATGTCGCGCCGGTGCCGAATGCGTCCCCGGCGCCCGTAGAGTCGAATACCTTCACATCCTTGCGGATGGGGCAGTGGTAACAATGCGTGCCGTCGCCGGCGTAGGTTCCGTTGGGTCCGTCGGTGATGCAGACGTTCTTGGCGCCGGCATCCAGCAGCGCGGCCAGCGCGTCCTGCACGTTCGCCTGTTTGGTGAACGCCTCGGCTTCCTCTTTGTTCAGGATCAGCAGATCGGTCAGTTTCAAGAGCGCGGCCTTGTCGCGGGCGCGCATGCCGGCATCGATCTGGCAGCCGCCCGGGTTCCACGTCAGGTGGATGTGCGGATCACCCTGGAGCGACGCGATGAGATCATCCTCGATGGTGCAGGCGGTTTCGGACAGGTGATTCAGGAACACGGCGTCACTGCGGCGGATGGCTTCGCGGTCGAAGGTCACGTCGTGCAGATGTTCGTTCACGCCCGGCGTATAGAGAATGGTGCGGTCGCGGCTGGCCATGGACAGCACGATGGAAAAGCTGGTGCTCTCGTGTTCGACTTCGGTGACCGAGGACACGTCCACGCCTTCGCGCTTGAAATTCTCCAGCATGCGCTGGCCCCACTGGTCGTCGCCGACCACGCCGCAGAACGCGGCGTTGCAGCCCAGGCGCGCCAAGCCTACAGCGGTGTTGTTGGCGCCGCCGCCGCAACTTTCGACCACCTCCTTTACCTTCACCTTATGGCCGACCGGCAGCTGGACCATTTTCTTTCCGTTCACGAGCGTCTCGTGTTCGGCGTCCATTTTCAGGAAAACGTCGTACGTCGCTCCACCGATGGACAGCGTGCGCGGGGAAGTGTTCGGAGTCATGGGCGTATCAGGAATGATACCGCTGATTCATCATCTCCAGGAATTGACGGGTCATTTTTTTCTGGCTGCGGTGCTGGCGCCAGATGATGCCGAGCAGGGCTGCGAGGACCATGGCGGCAACGGCCATGCTGGTGGCCGGTCCGCTGCTGGTGACTGTCGGAACCTCGTCGATCGGCGGATCCACCGTGTAGGCGGGGACCGGGGGAGTGGTGAGGTCGGACGGGATGTCATCCGGTGCGCCAGGGTGGAAACCGGCGCTGCCCGAGGGCGTGCCGCGCGTGATGGCGGTCAGGTCGGCCAGCACCTTGCCGGTCACGGCGATGGGCGTCAGACGGACTTCGTAGGTCACGTCATTCAGCAGATCGCGGATGGTGAAGGAGCGCAGCGAAGCGTTCAGCGTGCGGCGCTCGGTGTAGACGCCGGGCTCGGTGCCGTACTCCAGGATGTAGTTGGCCAGCGGCAGGCTCGACGGGGGATTCCATTCCAAGACCAGCGCTTCGTTGTCGGCGCGGGCGGTCAGCAGCAATCCCAGCGGAGCGGCCGAAGCCGGGGCGCTCTTCTCGGCGCTCTCCTGTCCGTCGGCGTTCAGCGCGGTGATGGAGAATTGGTAGGTGTAGCCGATTTCCAGATCTTTAATGACGGCGGACGTCACGGCCGAATTCGTCTCCACGCTGGCGATGAAATTCTGCGGATCGTCTTCACGGGCGATGTAAATGCGGTACTCGGTGACCGGCGTGCCGGTGATGGCGTTCCATTTGATCATCACGCCGTTGGCCTGGCCTTCGGCGGTGACGCCGTCCACGATCGGCAGCGTCTTGCGCTTCACGTTCCACTTGGACGCCATGGACGATTTGTTGCCCACGTCGTCGGTCATGTCGATGGTGAAGTCGTGCTGGCCTTCGGCCGGAGCCTCGGCGATGGATCCCACGTATGTGCCGCTCTGGGTCTCGGTCATGACGATGGGGGAGTCATCCAGTTTGGCGGCGATGGTCTTCAGTCCCGGCTCGGAGAGCACCGTCACGGTGGCGGGGTCCTTTACCTTTCCTTCCGGCGGATCGAACGTGATGGTGTCGATCTTCGGCGGAACCTGGTCCACGATCACGTGCACCGGGTCGGATTCGTACGCATCGTTCTCGCTGCTCACGAACAAGGTGGCCTCGTTGTCCTGGGGGTGGAGTTCGACCTGGATGCGGAACACGCCTTCGGCATCGCTTTCGCCGAAGACTTCCTTCAGTCCTCCTTTGACCTTCAGGTTGATGAGGCTCGGCGCCTTGCCCTGCACCATCACGGTGCGGGCGCCGATGCGCGTGCGGTCGGGCGGATCCAGAATCACGATCTCGCCGCCGCCGGTGGTCTGCACCTTATTCACCTGCACGGTGATCTCGCCGCGGATGGACGGATCCTTCTCGTCGTAGACCTGGATGGTCTGGGCGCCTCCGGCGCGGAACACGAAGCCGAGCGGCACGCTGCGTACGCCCAGGTCCATGGGACGGAAATCGACCCAGCCCACGTTGGGCTTGGTGCGGTCCTGTCCTTTCTTGGGGAACTCGGCGTCCGGGTCGCTCGTCTCGATGAACACCTTCTGTGCGTAGCCCTCGACGACCTGGTTGGTGCTGTCCACCGCCGAGATCGTCAGGCTGAACAGTTCGTTGGCGTTCACGGAGCCTTCCTTGGAGAGTTTGATTTTGAAGTGATCGGTCACGCCGCTGTCGCCGCCCTGGCCGACCATGGTGGCGGCGAGCGGGGAGTAGGTGGAGGCCGGGGCGGACACGCCGTCGCCGACCGCGATGTCCAGGCGGCTCTTGAGCTGGCGCGAACTGAGCACGTCGTAGGCGGTGAGCGTCATCATGCCGTCCTGCTGACTCTCCACCGTCCAGGTAAAGCGGCCGTCTTCATCGGTCTGGGACGAGCGCGACGTAATGGTGTCCTGCGTGCGGTTGCTCAGCAGCGCTACCGGGCGGCCGGACAGCGGGTTCTCGTAGCGGTCGCGCAGGATGGCCGTCACGGTCAGGCGCTCGCTGGGTCCGAGCGTGCGGGCCGAAGCGGTGAGCGAAGAGTGCGCGTCATCCGGGGCGTCGGCCATCACGATGAAGGTCGTGCGCGTGGCGCCGAACGTCACCGAATACTTGCCGGCGACTTCGGTGTACTTGCCGGCCACGCTCAGCGAACCGTTGCCCGAACTGTCGAGCGTGACGTTCTGCTGGTAGGGCGCTCCGGCCGGTCCGTCGATTTGCAGGGCGCCGCCGGACTGGCCCGCGCAAGCGCTGATCTGCACCTCGGTGCCCAGGCCCGCGACCGTATCCAAGGCCGTCACCGAACAACCCGCGGCCACCAGGGACTGCGGGAACATCGACACTGCGAGTGTCAGGAGCGTGATGCCGACGCGGAATTTCGTCGTTTTCATAATCTTTTCAGTATACCACGGCTTGCCTGAGCCTTCAATCCTCCAGAGTACCGTCCCGAGTCAGTTCGCCGAGTTGTCAACCCGCTCGGAACGGAGGGGATGGGCGCGGCTTCGAATGGTGGTAGAATCGTCCCCATGAAGCGAATGCTGGTCATCGTGTGCACGACAATACTGCTGGCGTCCTGCGGAGGAAAGAAGGCCGGTGACACCACCGTCGTCTGTGACCAGCAGTTCTGGAACGGAACCTTCGCCACGTGTTTGCCGAAGGGCTGGAAAGTCCTGTCCGCCGATACGCTCAAGACGCTCGGGGTGCCCGAAGAGACCATTGCCGCGTTCCAGGTGCAGGACCCGCATGCCGGCCAGTTTGACACCGTCACCGTCACGCGCGAGCCGCTGGCCGCCGAGATGACCACCACCGAATACAGCAACTCCAACGTGCTGGCAGTCTCGGCCCTGCCGGATTACCGCCTGATCGACAAAACGGTCGTGTACATCGACGCCGTGGAGTCCGCGCTGCACATTTTCAGCGCCCGTCCGTCCGCCGACGCGCCCATCCGCCGCTACTACCAGGTCAGCGCCGCGCAGCAGCGTCTGGGCTACACCTTTACGGGCTCGTTCCCGCTGAGCGTGCAGGACTCCGAAGCCGCCGAAGTGGAATTCATCCTGAAGAACGTCTCGTTCACCGACCCGTCCGCCAAAGCGGCGTCGTCGGCGGCCAAGAAATAGCGGGGGAGTACGAAAAAATGGAGGTGCCGGCGAGGATCGCACTCGCGCATGGGGGATTTGCAGTCCCCTGCCTTACTGCTTGGCTACGGCACCGAAGCTGGAACATTGTACTCGGATGACGGGGGAATCTCTAGGGAAGGGAAGCGGCGGCGCACAGGGCGGTCTGGAATGCTGAAGTTGACGCGATTTGGGCGAGATTCAAGAAATCACGTTGCGCTGATTGTGGTGTCCGGAGTAGAGTCCGAAAAATCCCTATGGCGACCAAGAAAAAGACATCGGCGAGCGGTGCTTCACGTAATCCCCGCGATTACGCCATCGCGACCATCGGCAGCCACTCCGCGCTGCAGATTTTGAAAGGCGCCCGCGACGAAGGCGTGCCGAACATCGTCATCTGCAAAAAGGGGAGCGAGCGTCCGTACAAGAGTTACGGCGTGGCCGACGAGATCATCACCGTGAACGACTGGAGCGAGTGGCCCGCTCTGGAGCAGACGCTCATCAAGAAGAACGCCATCATCATCCCGCATGGATCGTTCGTGTCGAACATGGGTCACAAAGGCGTGAATCAGATGAAGGTCATGTACTACGGCACCAAGGAAATCCTGGAATGGGAGAGCAACCGCACCATGGAGCGCGAATGGCTTCAGAAAGCCGATCTGCTTCTGCCGCGCGTGTTCAAGGAGCCGACCGAGATCGACCGTCCGGCCATTGTGAAATTCCACGGCGCCGGCGGCGGCTTCGGCTACTTCGTGGTCCGCTCGCCCGAGCAGTTCTACGAGGTGAAGAACCGCAAGTATCCGGAGGAGAACGAGTTCACGATCCAGGAATACATCGTGGGCGTGCCGCTGTACATCCACTACTTCCACTCGCCGCTGACCGGCGAGCTGGAAATCATGAGCTTCGACAAGCGCTACGAGTCCAACGCCGACTCCATCGGACGCATCAAGGCCGAGGACCAGCTGGCGACCAAGATCCACACCAGCTACACCATCGTCGGCAACATGCCGATCGTCGTCCGCGAATCCATGCTGCCCGCGTTCTTCACCATGGGTGAGCGCGTGGTGGAGGAGAGCAAGAAGCTGTGCGGCAAGGGTCTGTTCGGTCCGTTCTGCCTGGAGACCATCGTCACCCGCAAGCTGCAGATCTTCGTGTTCGAGATCAGCGCCCGCATCGTCGCGGGCACCAACCCGTACATCGAAGGATCGCCGTACACCGCGCTCAAGTACGACGTGCCCATGAGCACCGGCCGCCGCGTCGCCCGCGAGATAAAAACCGCCATCGTGGACGGACGCCTGGACGAGATCCTGGGCTAGCTGAATGTTGTGTATAGGCCTGTTTTAGGCTATACTGAGAGCAATACCAACATCCAAGCATGCCGCCGAACGCACCGTCGTTTTCGCCCGATTTACCCGAAGCGAAGCGCAAGATTTTGCAGCAGAACGCCGAATGGCATTTGGATTCGCGCAACCGCTACCCCGATGCGGAACTGGTGGCGCGCTGGGAGGAGCTGGCCCGCGGCAGCGGCATTGACGGCGATCCGTTGGAGCTCGACCGCGCGATCATGCAAACCATGGGATACGTCAGCGGACGCATGCGGGGCCTCGACATGGGATACTTTACGAATCCCAAGGATACCCGGGACTTGAAGAACAGCGACGCCCGCCGGAAGAAGAGCACCAAGGCCCACAGCTAGGTCTTCCGACGGACACGGCAATCCAGTACACTTCCGGCATGGACGCCGCATCCCTCTTGAAAGGCTACAACACCAAGAAGCTGACGGTCGCCGCGCTTGGCGGCCACAGCGGTTTGGACGTGGCCCACGGCGCGGCCAAGTACGGCTTCCGCACGGCGGTCGTGGCCCAGGAAGGACGCCACCGCACCTACGCCCACTTCGCCCGCCGCACGACCGGCGTAGCCAAAGGCAAAATCAAACCCAAGCCGCGCGGCTGCATCGATGAACTGCTGGTCGTCCCTGCATTCGAGGATGTGTTGGACGCCGGCATGCAGGAGAGGCTGCGCGCCATGAACACGGTGTTCGTGCACAACCGCTATTTCTGGGTCTATTTCGACGATTTCTCCCGCGTGGAGAACGACTTCCATGTGCCCATCTTCGGCTCGCGCACACTGCTGAAACTGGAGGAGCGCAACCAGCCGTACAACCAGTACCACCTGCTGAACGACGCCGGCATCCGCATCCCGAAGATCTTCAAGAGCTCGGCCGACATCGACCGTCCGGTACTGGTGAAGGCCGCCGAGGCCAAGCGCGGCTACGAGCGCGGATTCTTCGTCGCCAGCGATCCGGGCGACTACGAGCGCCGTGGCGCCGAACTGGAGAAGGCCGGCAAGATCGTGACCAACTGGCGCGAGGCCGTCATCGAGGAATTCATCGTTGCTTCGGCCGTGAACTTCAACTTCTTCTACTCGCCGCTCAGCGGCGAACTGGAACTGCTGGGCACCGATACGCGCCGCCAGACCAACCTGGACGGCTTCCTGCGCATGCCGAGCTGGCAACAGGAGGACGTGCGCAAACACATCGAGTTGAAGATGATCGGGACCGGCAACATCGCGGTGACGGTGAAGGGGTCGCTCTTGGAGAAGGCGTTCGATCTGGGCGAGAAGTTCGTGAAGGCGACGCAGAACCTGCCCAAGGAGCTCGATCCATCGGGCAAAGGCATCATCGGCCCGTTCGCGCTGCAGGGCGCGGTGATCGCCGAGGAAGGCCGCGAGGACATCGTGATCTTCGACGTGTCGCTGCGTATTCCGGGCTCGCCGGGCATTTCGGCCACGCCGTATTCGGGTTACCTGTACGGCGAAAGCATGAGCGTGGGCGACCGCATCGGTATGGAACTGCAGAAGGCCGTGGCGGAAGGACGCCTGGAAGAAGTGCTCACCTAAGGACTCCGAAGAAGCCGACGAATCCGAGGATTCCGAAGAGCGGCTTGGCAAACAAGCCTTCGCGTCTTGCGAATCTTTACTCAGCCGCGGCGCAGACCTTCAAGCAGGCATCGATGCCGCCGTCTTTCTTGGCGTAGAACTTGCCCTGCATGTCGCTACATTCGTCCTCGGCGCGCACCACGCAGCGGCACGTCACTCCTACCGCGTCCACCGCGCAACCGTCCGATACGGCCGCTGACGATGCGGCACCGTCGTGCATGAGCGCACCCTCCAGAGCGCTGTCGTCAGGCAGGCGGGCGAGTACGAC
>DAORHV010000010.1:0-12078 GCA_035438175.1 Candidatus Peribacteria bacterium | reverse complement strand
TGCGCATCTGGCGGAACGAATCCGGCTCGGTGGTCTTCGACGGCAAGGGACTCCCCGGCCGCCGCATGGACGTGGAGCGCGCCGCGGCGCTGACGCGCGAAGCGTTGGAGAAGAGCATTGCCACCATCGTGCTGCCGGTAACCGAGACGCAGCCGGCTATCACGGTGGACGACGACGATCTGCGCACGCTCGGCATTCGGGAAGTCGTGACGGTCGGCGAATCGGTGTTCACCGGCTCGCCCAAGAACCGCCGCCAGAACATCGCTGTTGGTGTGAGTAAATTCAACGGCCACCTCATCCCGCAGGGCAGCGTGTTCTCGTTCGACGAAGTGCTGGGGCCCGTGAACGCCACCACCGGCTACGTGAAAGAACTCGTCATCCAGGGCGACCAGACCATCCCGGATTACGGCGGCGGGCTGTGCCAGGTGAGCTCCACCGCCTACCGCGGACCATGGGAGTACGGACTGCCCATCGTGCAGCGCAAGAACCACAGCTACGCCGTGACGTACTACAGCCCGCAGGGAACCGACGCGACCATTTACCCGCCCAACGTGGACATGAAGTTTTTGAACGACACCCCCGGCGCGCTGCTCATGCAGACGTTCACCGACGAGCTGGACCGCGCGTTCTTCATTTATTACGGCACCCACGACGACCGCAGGAGCGAGGTATTCGGTCCGTTCATCAGCAACCGCGTGCTGGCTTCGCGCGACGAGAAGACCCAGTACTCGGCCGACCTGGCTCCCGGCGAGCGCAAAAAGGTCGGCGAGCGCCACGACGGCCTGGACGCCATGTGGTACCGCACCGTCCAGATGCCCGGCAGCGGCGCCACGACCGAAAGTTACTTCTCGCACTACGAAGCCCGCCAGTTGTTCTACCTGGTCGGCACGCCGTCGGGCGCGAACACCACCAGCGGCGACTTGAGCGAGCCCCCGAGCTGGCTGCCCAGCAGATAACGCGTGAAGCGTTCGAGCTCGGGCAGCAGCGCCGCGTCGCAGACGGGCGCGTTCGAGATGGCAGAGTGCGGCACGGTGCGCAGGAAATCGCGCTGGCCGGCCGAGAGTCCTTTGCGGAACGTCATGTCCATGGGCAGCGCGGCGGCGTCCTCGGCGTCGGGGAACGAACCCAGGCGCGCCAGCAGCTTCAGCGTGAACAGCGGCAGCAGCGACGGCGTGTGGGCGGTGCTGCAGCGCGAAAGGAAGTCGCGCGTGAGGTCGTACACCGACTCCACCGGCTCGCCTTCCTGGATGAGGTTCATGACGATTTCCATGCCCTGCTCGGCGCACGAGAACGCGTGCAGGCAGGTGGCGCATTCGCTGTACGGATCGATGCACGACGCCTGCGTGATGGTGAATGCGCCGGTGCGTCCGGAGGTGTACTCCACCGAAATGCGGCGCAACGGCAACAGCGCCGCTCCCCGCTTGCTGATGGTGCGGCGCACGCCGGCCGCGCGCGCGGCGATACGGCCGTGCTTGCGTGTCAGCAGCAGGCAGAAACGATCGGCTTCACCGACGTTATAAGTCTTCAGCACGATGGCTTCGTCCGCGAATGTTCTGCTCACGGTAGGTGAGTATACCGCAATTCATTTAGACGTTACCCAATAATGATCCCTGAACGCGGGTCCAGAGAACGAAGAGCGTGCCGACCACTGCAAGCACCGGAATCAGCAGAAACTCGCCCAGCAGCGTGACCGGCAGCCACTGCAGCAGTGCGGTCAGTATGCCCTGTCCCCACACCGCGAACGCCCCGCCGGCGGCCAGCGCCGGGACAACCATGGGCGCCATGGCGATGCAGGCGGCGGCGAAGATCAGCGACAACGCCAGCGCCACGCCGAGCAGCAGCGTGATCTCCACCGCGAACGGCAGCATGGTGAACAGTGCGGGCGCGCCGACCAGTTGCTCCACGAAGATTTCGTCGCGGCGCAGCATGGCGCGGCGGCGAAGCAATTCGACGACGATGAACAGCAGCACGATGACGAACAGCGCCACCACCAGCGCCAGGAACACGCGCGCAGACGAGACGATCTGGACCATCTGGTGCAGCTGCTGCTCCTGGTCGGTGGTCTGCGACAGGAATTTCGGATCGATGGTCTGGGCGAACGCCGGCTGCTGGAGGAACACCATGAAGCGGCCGTAATCGGCGATGCTCTTCAGGCGCACGCCGAGCGTTTCGGGAAACGGATTGCCGATGCCGAACTTCTCCAGGAACGCCACCAGCTGCGGATCGCGCTGACGCTGGCGCTCGTAGGCCTGCTCGCGGGTGACGTACAGCACTTCGTCCACGTACGGCAGTGATTTCACGTTCTGCACCAGGTCCTGGATGTGGTCATCCGAAGCGGTGTCCGAGATTTCCAGACGAAGGTCTGTCTGCTCGCGCAGGAACTGCACTCCCACGTGCGCCGAGAACACCAGCAGCAGGAGCACCTGCCCCAGCAGCAGCACGCCGAACAGCGAACCCACCGAGCCGGCCCAGCCATCCTCGCGGACCACGTTCTTCAAACCGCGCAGACAACCCCGCTTGAACAGAAGCGACCCCTTCGGCATGCGCGAAAACATGGACGAAAGCATACCCGAGCGGCGCCGGACAATCACTTGCCGGACGGCGGCGGCGTGACGAAATCTGTGTGGTCGTAAAACAGGTCGTCGGGCTGGTGGCGGTGTCCGGACGGATGTTTGATGGCGCAGCTGTATGCCTCGGTGATGCCGGCGACCGCACGCACCCAGGCCAGCACGCCGTTGGCGTAGTCGCAGTACGCACAGCTGATGCGCTGTCCCCACTTGAGTCCCTTCAGGTTGCCACGGTCCACGATGACATATTGCTCGCGCGGAACCGTGGGCAGACCGCACAGCGGGAAATACACCGCGTGGTATGCGCGCGTCCACAGGTCCAGCAGCACCAGCGGCACGATCATGGAATAAATCGCGATCGTCGCGGCGACGGTTCGGAGAAATCCGATTTCGGGCGCATGCAAATCGCGGCGCGGCACCAGGAAATTCAGGAGGAAGGGTTGCTGTTGTTGCATCTGCGACAGCCTAAAGCATGGCTCCCCGCAGCGACAGTGCATCGGTCAGGCGGGCGTGCCGTCGCCCGGCACCGATCCGGCGTGCTGCTCGATGCGCGCGACCATCTGCAGGCAGTCGAGAGCGCGGGCGTTGCCCGGGTCCACGTCCAGCGCGCGCTGGAACAGCGCCTTGGCTTTTACGAAGTTGTTCATGCGCAGGCAGACGACTCCCAGATCGCACAGCGTCAGCGGGTTGCCGGGGTCCAAGTTCAGCGCGCGCTCCAGCGTGACCACGCCGTCCACGTTGTCGCCCGAACTGAACAGCGCCCAGCCCAGGCAGCGCAGGATCTCGGGGTTGTTGTGCTTCAGGCCGTTGGCGGTGCGCAGCATGCGGACCGATTCGTCCCAGTGTTCCAGGTGCGATTCCACGAAGCCCAGGATGTAGTACCCGGTGAAACTTTCGGGGTCGATGGCGATGGCGCTCTTGGCGGCGGTGGCGGCGCGGTCGTAGTGCTCCAGGCTGAGTTCGTTGTCGGCGATTTCCTCCAGCGCCTCCACGTTGTTGGGGTCGGTGATGACGATCTGTTCGAGCACCGCGATGGCCTCTGCGTATTTGCCGTCCATCTTCAAATCCTCCGCATGGCGGAGAAGATCGAGCGAACCGTCGTTCTGTGGCGCGGACATGCCCCTAGTGTAGCACGAAGGCCTGAAGACGGTCTTAACCCGCGATGAAGAACACCACCGTGCTCTCAATGAGCCAGGCGCTCAGGATGATGGCGTAACCCACGGCCGCGCCGATCATCAGTTTCTTGCCGTTTTCCAGGAAGCGTCCGCCGCCGGAGCCGACCATCATGAAGGCACCGACGAGGAAAATGGTCGTCGTCACGCCGCCGCCCCAGAAGAGGAGCACGTTCACGATGCCGGCCACGATGCGCGGAATGGTCGTCACCACACCGGTACGCACCGCGATGGGCGCGCCCGGCACGTACTGCGCCAGCGCGATCTGCGGCACCAAGGCGAGCAGGTAGAGGAGTTTCTTCAGGGACATCGTCACAGTATACCACAAAACTGCCCCGGAACGAAGCCCAGACTCGTCTTTGGCCCATACGGTTGCGCTGGGAGTGGTGCCTGACTAAACTTGGCATCTATGGCGAATCCTGGCTTCTCCAGCCGACCGATTTACGGTGACGAGCCATCCGACCAGGAACCGCAAAACGCGGCTCCCGGCGGGCCTATTCGCCAACCCATCCGTGTCCGAGTCCCGCGCCAGGCCCAGCCGACCGTGCGCCGTCACCGCGAACGCGGCGCGGCGGCCGTCAGCGGCTTCGCCGGCTGGTGGAAGCGCCATGTCTGGAAACCCCGCACGCGCCGCGAATGGAAGATGCTGGTGCTGAAAGTGGTTTCCGGCGGCGCGGTGATCATCGTTGTGACGCTCGGTTTGCTGTGGATCACGCTGCCGAACATCGACGATCCGACCACGCTGTTCGCGTCGCAGAGCACGGTCATTCTGGACCGCAACGGGGTGGAGCTGTACCGCCTGTTCTCCGAACAGGACCGCACGTACATCCCCGGCACCCAGATCAGCAACTACGTGAAGCAGGCGACCATCTCCATTGAAGACGAGCGCTTCTTCAGCCGCGGCAGCTGTTTCGATTTCATCGGTTTCACCCGCGCCCTTCTGAGCCAGGCGTTGCCGGGCGCGCTGGTGCGTTCGGGTGGCTCGACGCTGACCCAGCAGTTCGCCGGCAACGCGATGGTCGGACGCGAGCGTTCGCTGCTGCGCAAAGTCCGCGAACTGATGCTGGCCTGCAAGCTGGAGCAGAAATACGACAAGGACCAGCTGCTGGAGCTGTACCTGAACTGGATTCCCTACGGCCAGAACGCCTACGGCGTGGAACAGGCCGCCCGCAACTACTTCGGCACCGGAGCTAGCAGCGTGACGCTGGCCCAGGCCGCCACGCTGGCCTCGCTGCCGCAGCGTCCGTCGTACTTCACCCCGTACGGCAGCCACGTGCGGACCCAGGTGAGCGATCAGATTTTGCAGGGCATCCTACAAGGAGAGATTACGAGTTCAGCGCAAATCCCGGATGCCGGCGTGCGCATCGGACTCATTGGACAGGAAGTCGGTTCGGGTGCCACCAAAGTGTACGTGGGAGGCCGCGCCGACCAGGTGCTGAAGAACATGCTGGAGCAGAAGATGATCAGCGAAGAGGAGCACGCCAAGGCGGTGGCCGAATTGAAGAAGATGACGTTCCGCCCCGAGCGCGAGAACATCCGCGCGCCGCACTTCGTGCTGTCCGTGCAGAAGCAGGTGCAGGATTTGCTGGGCATCGATGAAAAGTTGCTGCAGCAGGGCGGTTTCCGCATCACCACGACGTTGGATTGGAACCTGCAGCAGGTCGCCGAGAAGGCCGTCGCCGACCACAGCGAAGACGTGGTGAAGCGCTTCGGCGCGCGCAACTCGGCGCTGCTGTCGCTCTCCACCAAGACGCGCGAGGTGCTCGCATACGTCGGCAACACCGACTACGGCGACGAGGAGCACGAAGGCAAGATCGACATGGTGCGCTCGCCGCGTCAGCCCGGTTCCAGCTTCAAGGCGTTCACATATTTGTCCGCCTTCGAGCAGGGTTACACCCCCGGCACGGTGATCTACGACCTGCCCACCAAGTTCGGCGACGATGAGCCGCAGAACTTCGACGGCACGTTCTGGGGGCTTACGACCATCCGCCAGGCGTTCGCCGGTTCGCGCAACATCCCGGCGGTGAAGGCGTTCTTCCTGGGCGGCGGCGAAGATGCGCTGCTGTCCCTGGCCTCACGCCTGGGCGTGACCACGCCGCTGGAGCAGAAAGAGGAACTCATGAAGGACAACAAGGATTACGCCTACGGCTGGCCGCTGGCCATCGGCGCCGCCGAAGTGCCGCTGTGGGAAATGGTGCAGGGCTACGCGACCATCGCCGACGGCGGGAAATTCACGCCGCCCGTGACGATCCTGAAAATCACCGACGGTGCCGGCAACATCCGCTACGCCAACAAACCCACGCCGCCGCAGGACGTGGTGGACGCGCGCGTGGCCGCCATGGTCACGTCGGTTTTGAGCGATGTTTCGGCCCGCCCGAACGAATACTGGCAGGGCATCCTGTCGGTACCGGGCGTCCAGGCCGCCGCCAAGACCGGCACCAGCAACAAGTGTCTGGAGCGCGACTCCAAGGGCGGCTGCACGCTGCGCCGTCCGGAAAGCGTGTGGACCCTGGGCTACTCCCCCAACATCGTGACCGGTGTCTGGGTGGGCAACGCCACCAGCCAGTCGCTGTTCGAGAAAGCCGACGGTCTCACGACCGCCGCGCCCATCTGGCAGCAGTACATGATCGGCGCCCACAAGAAGCTCACCAATGTCGTGAGTGAATTCACGCTGCCGCCGAAGATCACCCAGCCGCTGTTGTCCAAGCTGTCCGGCCAGCTGGCCGACGCCTGCACGCCGGTGGAACTGCGCAAAGCCGACCTGTCGCTGGAAGAGCGCACCCCGACGCAGGAGGATTCGGCCTGCGTGCTGCTGAAGGTGGATAAAGTCACCGGACTGCTGGCCTCGCCGGCCTGCCCGGCCGACGCGGTGGAGGAGCGCGCGTTCTTCGTGCCCGAGAGCGAGCAGCCGACGCGCTGGCCGCTGTGGGAACAGGCCGTGCAGGAGTGGGCCAAGGACGAAATGGTGAAGTGGAACGCCAACGAGACGCATTCCGGTTCGCACCTGCCGCTGGCCCTGCCGCCCACCGCCGAGTGCGACCCGGCACTCACGCCCGGACGCCTGGAGAAACCCAGCGTGCAGCTCCTCACGCCGTCCGGCGGTTCGTCGGTGACGTATCCGTCGTTCCGTCCGAAGGTGAAGATCGTCAGCCGCGCCGAGCTGAAGGAAGTACGCTACTTCGTGGATGACAAGCAGGTCGCCGTGTTCAGCGAAGCGCCGTTCGACGGACCGGTGCGCGTGCCGCGCTCGGTGCAGTCGGCGGGCTCGCACACCATGAAGGTGGTGGTGACCGACAAGTACTTCAACACCGCCCAGGACACGTCCAGCTTCATCTTCGAAGACGACGCCGACCGTCCGCGCGTGCGCTTCGAGCCCGACGTGGAGAGCGTATCGCTGCCAGGCGGAGCCGAATTGAACCTGAACGTGGATGCGCAGGACGCCGGCGGCATCGACCGCGTGGAGTTCTATATGGACGGCCAGCTGCTCACCGTGAAGCGTACCGAGCCGTATCAGCTGCAATACACGCTGAAGGAGGCCGCCGGTCCACACGTGATCCGCGCCGTGGCGCGCGACACCGCCGGGAACGAGGGCGATGCCGAGCTGACGGTGAACGTCGGGTTCTAGCTCAGGCGGCCGCCGTCTCGCGGCGGTTGTAGGCGTCCCACAACTCTTTCATGCGCCCGTCTTTGGCGATGAGTTCCCTGAACGTGCCGCGCTGCAGCAGCCGGCCGTTCTCGAACACGTAGACCTCTTCGAACAGTTCGAGCAGGTGCAGTTTGTGGATAGACGAGATGATGCAGCGGTCGGCGAAACGCTCCAGCAGGTTGCGGTAGATTTTCAGTTCGTTGGTGGAATCCACCGAGCTGGTGGGTTCGTCCAGCAGGATGATGTCGCTCTGCTTGGCCGCGAAGAATCCGCGCGCGAGCGCCAAGCGCTGCTTCTCGCCGCCCGACAGGTTCACGCCCTTCTCGGCGGTGTTGGTTTTCAGGCCGTTGGGGAGTTTTTCGAGCGTGCTTTCGAAGCAGGCCAGGCGGACATCGTCCAGAATTTCGGCGTTCGTCTGCTCGGTATCCAGCGTGATGTTGTACTCGATGGTGTTCTCGAAGATTTCGGGTTCCTGCGGGATGAGCGTGACCTTGGAGCCCACGTCCTTCAGCCCGTGTGCAAGAGGTTTTCCGTCGCAGAGCACTTCGGCCTTGTCCGGCGAGTGCAAACCGCGGATGAGCGTCATGAGCGTAGATTTTCCGCTGCCGCTTTCGCCCACGAACGCGATTTTGGAACGGCGGCCGAGCGTGACCGACACGTCGCGCAGATGGTGTTCGCGCTTCTCTTCGTCCTTGTAGACGAAATCCAGATGGTTGATCTCGATGGTCTTCCAGTCCTTGGGCAGCACGCAACCGCCATGGTACTCGGCCGGAGCCGCCTGCAGGATCGGCTCGACCGCGCGCAGGTCGGCGTACTGCTGCACGGTGGTGGAGTACTTCCAGGCGAACGTGAAGAACGCGCCGCTGATTTTCTGCAGATATTCATAGAGCATGAAGAACGTGCCGGCCAGCGGAATGACGCCCGCGCCGATGGTCGTGTAGGCGTACCACCCGAGCACGATGACGGTCATGGACGACATGACGATGGTCGCCAGGAACCACTTCCATTCGTTGATGACGGCTTCGCGCCGGAACACGGGCAGGTAGTGCGCCATGCGGATCCACAACTCGCTGCGCGTAAGTTGCTCCAGGCGCAGCGTGATGACCGTGGTGATGTTGGTGATGTAATCGTGCAGCGCGGCGGCCACGAAGTGCTCCTTGGCGTTCACCTGGTCGTACAGCGGCAGCAGCACGCGGTCGAACAGGAACACCAGCGACAACGCGCTGCCTCCAACCACGACGGCGATGAGCGCGGCCTGCGGCATGATGAGCGCCAGTGCGACGACGGCCACCGCGGGACGCAGCATCATTTCGATCAGCTGGTACGAATTCTCGGTAAACTCACCCAATGCGCGGGTGGCCTTGCCGATCCGGTTGATGGTCTGGCCCGAGTGGTGCTGCTTGTGCCACTGCACCGGCAGGCTGGTGATGATGTTGAACAGGTGGTCCTTGAAGTCGTTGCGGGCGTGGAACGCGTTGAGGCGCTCCATGACGCGCGCCGGGCCGTGGAAAAGCCAGAAACCGGCGTTGATGCCGATGACCATGAGCAGGTACGCCAGGATCTTCGGCAGCGATCCGGGTGTTACGGACGCCTCCTGCACGGTGTTCAGCACCTTGCCGACCACGTACGGCTCGAAGAGATAGACGATGTTGGCCAGAATCAGCAACCCCACGTACGCCAGCACCTGCTTCCGGCGTCCGGCCGAGTATTTCCACGTTGCCGATGCGAGTGCGAAAAAGACTTTCATGAATTACTTTAGACCTAAAAGATATACGTTTGGAGTCGGGGATGCTAGTCCCAGCCCACGGATGCCGCAAACAGTTCGTCGGTTTTTTTGGAATGAAGTCTCTTGGCACCCGGATGCCGGAGACACCGGAGAATCCAGGGAGCTGACGCAAAACATGCCGAAGCCCATCTCCGGAATCCCCGGCGTCCGCTCATGATCTGGCCGTCATCTAGCCAGCAACTCGTGCATTGGTATGGATCTCCGATACGTCATCGTCCCCTTCCAGGATCTGGATCAGCCCATCGACTTTCTCCCACGTGTCGGCGTCGATGTCGGCATGCTGTTTGGGCACGTATTTCAGGCCCGCCGATTCCACCGCCATGCCTTTGGTCTTCAGGAAGTCGCGCACCTTCTGCCAGCCGGCCGGGTCGGTGACGACTTGCAGGTGCGCGTCGGTGGTCGAGAAATCCTCGGCGCCCTGATCGATGAGTTCCAGCTCCAGGTTCTCCAGCGCGGCCTGATCCGGGAACGTTCCGCCTTCGGCCGCTCCCCCCACCACCACGCCTTTGCGCTCGAACATCCACAGCACCGAACCGTTGCCGGCGAAACGGCCGCCGTTTTTATCTAGCAGCATCTTAACGTTGGAGAGCGTGCGGTTCTTGTTGTCGGTCAGCGCTTCGATGATGAACGCCGCGCCGCCCGGGCCGTAGGCCTCGTACGTCACTTCCTGCATGGCTTCGCCCTTCAGCGCGCCGGTGCCTTTGTCGATCGCGCGGTCGATGTTGGCGTTCGGAACGCTCTCGGCTTTGGCCGAATCGATGAGCGTGCGCAGGCGCACGTTGCTGGACGGATCGCCGCCGCCCTCGCGCGCCGCGATTTCGATGAGGCGGGCGTACTTGGTGTACACCTTGCCGCGCTTGGCGTCCTGCGCGCCTTTACGCACCCGGATGTTGGCCCATTTGGAATGACCCGACATGCCCGGATTGTAGCGCAACGAAAAGGTGCCGCACTACGTCTCTGGAGGGAGAATACTTTTACAGCTTCGTGCAACGCAGATTCACGATCGTCCCGTCTTCCCGGCGTACGCCGAGTACACCCATGAAACCCCAGCGGTGGTGCAGCACGATCGCCAATTCCTCTGAGCCGGGCATCGCGTCGGCCGAGATGATTTCGGCGTCGATTGCACCGTCGCCGTACACGTCGGGCTGGCTGGCGAATGCGCTGGCGGCACCCAGGATCGCGTCGCTATTGAGCTTTGCGCTTTCAATGGGTGAGGGCAACGGTAATGGGCGGGAAGAAGCCATGGGAATGGAAGGGAATTATCTCAGGATCTGGCGATGGTTGATTTCGACGATTTTTACGACACGGAACGCCTTCATGAATCCATCGTACGTGAAGACCATGGGCGCCGACGTGTCGTGCGGGTTCACCACGGTGACCGTTTTCGCATTACGATCAATCGATTCGATGGAATAGGCGTGTTTCCGGAAGATCTGCACCCTGTTGCCGGCCGCATCGCGCGCCGTGTACGTCCGGGTATCGGTATCGCCGGGAAGACTGGAGGCGGTGGCCAGATACTTATCCGGCGAATAGTTGTCGAAGAACTCTGTGACCTGCTGCGTCGTACGGCCGCCTTGATCCGACAACAGCACGTCGTCGGAGCCGCCGATGCGGCTGACCAGCCCGGCCTGCTGGCCGATGAGTTCCAGCAGCGCCTCTTCCGACTGACCTCCGCGCGAAGCCTTGCGATTGATCTGGCCCTCGCGATCGCGTCCATGCAACGCCAACGTGTACGCGGCTTCCAAAATCTGGAACCCGACCGGTCCCTCGACAGCCAGATAGAGGTTGTTCACTGTTTGCTGGCCGCCTTCGAGGTCGTCGTAGTTCACGCGCACCACCCTGCCGTTCGGATCGCCCAGCGGGATGCGGACGTCGAATCCGACAGTGAAGCGTTCGACTTTCGTCCGTCCGCGGTTGGCGGGATCCGGCACCTCCAAGTCCTGCGAGATGGGCGTGATGGCCGAGCGCACCAGGACTTCGAAGTGCGGCGACTGGCGCAACGAGTGCAGGGCGGCAAGCAGGTAGCAGTTACCGACGTTCTGCTGCGAGAAGTCGCCGTCCGGCGGGAACAGGCGCTGGAACGACCTATTGCTGAGCGGTAGTCGTCCGGGCGTGTTGAGATACTCGAATTTGCGGCGCAGGAAGACCGTCTCGGGCTTTCCTTCCAGGGCCGGAACCTTTTCCGAAAAATCACCCGGATGGAATACCGTATTGGGATCGATGGGCGCAGTAAGGCGCGTAACGGCGTTATATGCCTCCAATTGGTTTGTGCGCGGGTTGCGACGGATCGTCCAACCTTCCTGCAGGCGGCCGCCGCTGAGCACGACCACCTGATCGCCGGCCGCTAGCACGCGGCGCAGCGAAGGACCGATGGGCGCCGGTGTCACGTTTTCATCCAGCGAGAAACTGAGGACCCGCAATTGTTTGTACGGAATCGATTGGGCATTGATGCGGCCGCTGTTGCTTTGCTGCGAACACATCACGGTACCGTCCGGATTTACCCTGATGACGATGTATGTTTTGCCGCTCTTTTTGTCCTGCACCTCCGTTCCGCATGGCAGAGCGGTAACTTGCTCGCCCGGCTTCACGCCGGTGTTTTCAATCCACACGCGGACCTCGGCGAGTGAAATGCGATACTTGTTGCCTTGGGCGTCGGTCACAATCGCCAGATCGGCGTTCTGGGGATCGACGGAATCAAAGATCAGTACCTGGGCCGGGCCGTTGGCGAACGGACGCGAAATCAGCGGGCGGCCTTTGGCGACTTCCACGCCGCCGATCTCGATGGAGCCGGGTGCCAGCCTGAGCCCGGGTGCCGCCCCGGGGGCGACTGCTACCGCGACGGGCAAGCGCCGTACGCGGTCCAGACGGAAGCCGCTGCGCTCTTCCGTTCCGACCACCGGATCGAAG
>DAORHV010000009.1:3402-12267 GCA_035438175.1 Candidatus Peribacteria bacterium | reverse complement strand
AACATTCCGGTACCGCTGAACGCCGCCACGTTCTTGAAGCCGAAGTTGGCCGCGGCCGCCACCGACAGCTTGGCGCGGTTGGCCGCCCATTCTGCCAGCGCCACGGGGTTGCCGTGGATGTGCTTCGGGGCCGGCCACGAGTGCAGCTTCAGATACGCGGGGCAGCAGCGCACCAACTGCGTGTCGCAGTGGTTGGCGACTTCGACGATGGGGCAGCCGGCGTTCGTGGCCACGGCCTGTAAGTCATCACAGTAGGCCTTGCTGGTGGCGGCGAGTTCGAGGTCGATCGGTCCGCCGGTCCAGAGCTGCGCTTGCAGTCCCTTGTAGCCGAGGCCGGCCGCGGTCCGGGCACACTCCTCGAGTGTGCTCCATCCGACCTTCCCCCACCCTTGGGCGAGGAAGATCGCGGGGCCCTTCAGGCCCTTGTTTTCGGTCGTCATGGTCAGGTTTCCTTCGTTTGTTGTGTTGAGTATGCGTTCAGTATGGTTCCGATGTTTCGGTGCGCGTCATCCCTGCTGGGATTCCTCCTTTGTTCGGAGGGATGACTTCGCACAACGAGATAACGTATCTCGTCGACATCGGCGGCGTACGCACCTTGGCGGATGCGCATGGCGCCGACGTCAACGAAAATTTCCATGCCGATGGAGTCAACGAGCATTCCGGCTTCCCAAAAGAAAACCGGCCGGACATGGTACAGCACTTTGGCAGCCTGAATAGGCCTTTTAAGCGAGGCTACTTCGCTTCACCCGCCACCTCGACGTCCTTCGGTCCGCCGCTCAGCACGGCTTTGATGCGCCGTACGCCCGACGAGCTGCTCTCCTCCTTCTGGATTTTGAAGCTGCCGAGCACGCCGGTGTGCGACACGTGGGGGCCGCCGCAGATCTCTTTGCTGAACGCGCCCATGGTGTAGACCTTCACCTTGTCGCCGTACTTGGCGTCGAACACGCCGATTGCGCCTTGGGCTTTGGCTTCGTCCACGCTCATCACCGTGAAATGAATCGGGGCATCGGCCTTGATCGCCTCGTTCACAAGGTCTTCCACCTTCTTGATCTGCTCGGGCGTCATCTTCTCGGGGTGCGAGAAGTCAAACCGCAGACGCTCGGCAGTGATGTTGCTGCCCTTTTGCCAGACGTGTTCACCGAGCACCGTGCGCAGCGCCTGGTTCAGCAGGTGGGTGGCGGTGTGCAGCTTCGTGGTTTCTCCGGAGTTATCAGCGAGTCCACCTGCGAACTTCTGGGCGGCGCCGGCGCGACTCTTGGCCTGATGCTCCTCGAACGCCTTCTGGAAGCCCGCCATATCCACCTTCAGCTTGGCTTCGGCGGCCAGCTCGACGGTCATTTCAATCGGGAATCCGTAGGTGTCGTACAAATGGAACGCGCTCACGCCGTCGATCTGTCCGGACGAAGCGGCCTTGGCCTTCTCGAACTGCTTCAGTCCGTCGGTGAGCGTTTTACCGAACTGCTCCTCTTCCTGCTTGAGCACGGACGCGATTTTGTCGGCGGCCTTGGGAACGTGCGCATAGAAGCCGTACTGCTTCACCACCTCTGCCGCGACGGCAGGGCAGAACGAACCGGCATGCTCGATTCCCAATTTACGGGCCGAGCGAATGGCGCGGCGGATGAGGCGGCGCAGAATGTAGGCCTGGTCCACGTTCCCCGGCGTGATGCCGTCGGCGATCATGAACGCGGCGGCCTTCATGTGATCGGTAATGATCCGCGCGTTCCGCACGGCTTCGGCGTCGTTCTGCGCCGTCATTCCCAACACCTTGGACAGCACCGGCTTCAGCGCATCGGCGTTGTACACGATCTGCACGCCCTGCAACGTGCAGGCCACGCGGTCCAGCCCCATGCCGGTATCCACGCATTGCTTGGCCAGTTTCTCGAACGTGCCGTCTTCCTTCTTGTTGTACTGCAGGAACACGTCGTTCCAGATTTCCATCCATTGCGCATCGTGCGTGGCCGGGTTGCCCTGCGGCTTGCCCTCGCCGACCCAGTAGAACATCTCGGTGTCGGGTCCGCACGGGCCGGTCTTGCCGGCCGGGCCCCACCAGTTCTTGGCTTTGGGAAGGAATCCAATTCTCTCCTCGGGCACGCCGCATTCCTTCCAGAATCCGGCGGATTCCATGTCCTTGGGTGCGTCGGCGTCGCCTTCGAAACACGTGACGGCCAGCATGTCCTTGGGAATGCCCAGGTACTGCTCGCTGGTCAGGAACTCGTAGCTCCATGCGATGGCCTCCTTCTTGAAGTAATCGCCCAAACTCCAGTTGCCGAGCATTTCGAAGCACGTGAGATGGCTGTTGTCGCCGACTTCCTCGATGTCGCCGGTGCGCACGCACAGCTGCACGTCGGCCAGTCTCTTTCCGGCCGGGTGGGTCTGGCCCATCAGGTAGGGGACCAGCGGATGCATGCCGGCGGTGGTGAACAGCACGGTCGGGTCGTTGTCGGGCACCAGCGAGGCTCCCGCGATGATTGCGTGGCCCTTGGACGCGAAGAAGTCCAAGTACAACTGACGGATCTGTGCGGTGGAAAGAGGCTTCATGCGGCGAGTATAAGCCAGCCGACTCTCTTGCACGAGCCATTCACCCAACCCAGCGGCCCGATCCTTTCACGGTGCCGGAGCGCACCATTGCGTCCGCAAACGAAAGGAGTACCCTTTTCCCCCTATGGAAAATCTTGCCCAAGTCCTGGAGCGGCTGAACCTTCCCGCCGACAAAATCGCAGTCGTACAGGCTCGCGTGGAGCGCCGTCTGGGTGCCGGGACTCCAGCCGTGTGGTGCGAGCAATTCCGTGCCCGCACCGCCGATCTTCTGGCGGCGCATGTCTTCACTCCCGATTACGGCCAATCGTATACGGCCCTGCGCAATCTGCTTTCCGCTCAAGGGATCATCGAGTACGCCGGGGAACACGGCGTGGTCGTTCCGGACGAGGAAATCGACAGGACTCCCAAACCCCGTGCGCCGGTGGTCATCGCCACCCGCCCGGCGTTGCCTGCCCATCTGCGCCCCGCGAATCAGCGAATGGCCGGTGGAACGCCGGCCGTGACGCAGCCCGACCCCACGGGTGTCGTGGACCCCGGAGCCACGCCCGAACACCGTGACAACATCGCCGGAATGTACGTGGAGCGCTCCGACGGCTCATGGGTGCTGGAATGCGACATCCTGCGCGGCGACCATATCCAGCTGTCCACGGTCATGGACGACGGCAATGACGCCTCGTACGAAACGCCGCTGGCCGCGCACGGAGCCCAGCGCATCGAGCTGCGATTGCCGCCCGGGCGGCGTCCGGCAATGGTGGTCATCGTGGTGCTGAACGGCGGTGCCGAAGTCGGCCGCGGCATCATCGGGCAATCCGCCAACTGAACGGCCTTTCCAAACCGTCCAAAATGTTTGGACTGGGCTTTGGGGTTGAGTACACTTCTTTGCAGTACGTCCTTCCCCCTCTCCGCATGACGCCCGTGCACGACATTCAGAACGAAGGAGCGACCAAAGAGAAAATCATCGTCACCATCGCCGTCGTCGGCCCGTTGCTGGGCTTCCTCTTCGCCTTGTACTTGTGCTGGAACAAATACGTTTTCACCAGCGATCTCATCCTGCTGGCCGTCATGTACGTCGCTACCTCGCTCGGCGTGACCATCGGATTCCACCGGATGCTCACGCACAAGGGCTTCCAGGCCCCACACTGGTTGCGCAAAACCTTCCTGGTACTCGGCTGCATGGCCGTGCCGGGCATCGGCCCGCAGTACTGGGCCGCCACGCACATCCGCCACCACGCGCACTCCGACGAAGAGGGCGATCCGCACAGTCCGCTGGAAGGCCTGTGGCACGCCCACATCGGCTGGATGTACGACCGCGCCGGCAACAGCAACGTCCAGACTTACGGCAAGCACTTCCTGGAAGACGAGGACGTCATGTTCGTCAGCCGCACGGGCCTCGTCTGGGCAGTGCTGTCATTCGCGATTCCGTTCTCCCTCGGCGGATGGACCGGCTTGCTGTGGGGCGGCGTCGTGCGTTTCTTCTTCGGCACCCATGTCATGTGGAGCGTGAACTCCATCTGTCATACGTTCGGTGAACGCGACTTCGAGACCACCGACGAGAGCCGTAATCACTGGCTCATCGGCATGCTGGCGCTTGGTGAAGGCTGGCACAACAACCATCACGCGTTCCCCGAAAGCGCCATGCACGGTTTGCGCTGGTGGCAATTCGATTTCTCGGCGTACGTCATCAACATACTCGAGCGCGTCGGCCTGGTCTGGGACGTAAAGCGCGTCAGCCCCGAGATCCTCTACGCCACCAAGGACAAGTGGGTGGTTATGCAGCAGTCACTGAACCAGATGCGTCTCGACGTACTGGCCGAACTGGCCAAAGCCCGCGCCGAACTGGCCAAGCGCTACGGCTGGCAGGCCGTGTACCGCTGGCGTCCGAAGGTGCAGGAAGCCCGCCGCCTTAAGCAAATCCAGCGCATCGTGAAACGCGAGTCCCGCATGAAGCGCCAGACGCTAAGCGCCTACCTCCAGGAGATTAAAGGCCTGGTACCGGCAGCGGCGTAGACAGCACCGGATCGAGAACGCCCGCTTTGGAAGACGAGCTGGAAACGGCCGCCTGCGTGCTGCTGCTCACCGATGCGTGCGCCGATGTGCTGGACGCGGAAGAGGTGGTGGCGGCGCTGGAGGACGAAGAAGAGCGGACCGACGATGCGGACGAGGCGCTGCTCTGCGTGATTGCCGTCTGGGCGGCCTTCACCAAGATGGCGGTACCCTCCTTGGCCTGAGCTAGCACCTTGTCGAACAAGGCGTTTGCGTCTGCTTCGGCGCCGGCGTCGTACGATGACTGGGCGGAGACCAGCGTGGCCTGCGCTTTCACCAGCAGAGCGGAGACTGCATCGATGGACTGCTGATCCAGCAGGCCGCGCGAGCGGTCGCGGACGCCTTCCAGCTCTTCGAGCGCTTTCTTGGCCGGCTTATAGCGCGGACTGAAGATGAGCGTGGCGGCGGACTGTGCCGACGAGCGGCTGGACGACGAAGCTGCCGGTTCCTTGATGAACGTCTCCACGTATCCCACCGCGGACAGCGCGGCATCGACGTAGCTGTCGCGCGCTTCAGCTTCGCCCTTGGCGGAGAACTCGGCGGCAAGCCCGAGGGTCTTTTCGGCACCTTCGAGCTTCAGGGTCGCCTCATTAATCGCGGCATCGGTCAGCGCGGCGCGGCGCTTTGCCAAGAGCTCGCGGGCGGCCTTCACGCGCTCGCGTCCGGTCTGCACGATGTCTCCGGCGGGTTCCGATGCCTGTTCCGGCGTGATGGCTCCGGCGGAAGCGGCGGCTCCGGCACTTGCCCGGGTGCCCGTTGCGCCGGTCTCGACGGCCACGGCGGGTGCCAGATCGCGGCTCAATGCGTTCAGAAGACGGGCTTCTTCGGCATTGCGCATGCTGCGGCGGACGAGCATGAAGCCGTCGGAGTACGCGCCTCCGTCGATCTTGGCACTGGCTTCGTTGAGGTCGCTGTCTGCCATTTTGAGTTTGTCGAAGGACTCGCCGTGTTCGTCATCGGGGCCGCCGTTGGACAAGCGAATCGCGGCGCGCAATTTCTCCAGGCGGCTGCTGGCGTTCACCAAGCTCTTCTCCGCCGAGGCCTGGCGTTCGTCGCCGGGGATGGCCGACATGGCGATCTCCACCGTCACGCGCGAGCGTTCGGTATTTTCCTGGGCTTCTTCGACTTCCTGAATGAGCGCGACGATTGGGCGCCGCTCGGCACGGCTGTCGGCCAGGCGCTTCATGACTGCTGCGTGGGCCTGCAACGTGGCTTCGAAGTCACTGCCGATGTCGGTGGCTGCGGCGACCTGCTGGGATGCGGCCAGCAGCGCGATATTGCGGCGGACGGCTGTTGCATGAGCTTCGAATGCGGCCTGCAGCACGGCGTTGTTCTCGGCGTCCAGGCGCAGGTTGGCGGCCAGCGTCTCGGCTTCACGCAGGCGGCGGGTGGCTTGCTCGGCCTGCAGACGGGCCTGGTCTTCGGCGGAAACCGCCAGGGTGGCTGCCACCTTTTCATTCACATTGATCTTCACCGGGTACAGCCAGTCGCCGGGTACCGCGTTCTCGGCGGCATAGGAGACACCGGCTCCCACTCCGATCAGCAGCAGGAAAGCAGCCATCGCCGGCACTCCTTTCAACATGGAAAGCCACGAAAAGAACCCCGGATGTGCCGTGTCGGTGCGCCGCGCATCGAGTTTGGCAGCCGCGGAGAAGATCGTGCTGCGGATGGACGACTTTTCGTCGTCGGTCAGCGTGATTGCCTTTGCGGCGGATGCAAAAGACTGGAGTTCGGGGTTCATAGACCTCTGTTGACGGGTCTTGGCAGTATTTCTTACATATTTTGTCGTCATATTGGACAGCAATTGCGTTCTGGCATGCTCCCGCTCCTCGTCGGTCATACGGAGCTGCTTGGCCTGGCCGATGAAATCATCCAAAGGATCACTCATGGCTTCAGGAACTTGCGGAGTTGCTCGGTAGCGCGATGAAGGCGGACGGATACGGTATTGGCCGATTCGCCGAGCAGTTCGGCGATCTCGGCGGGCTTAAGCCCGTCTATATGCCGCATAATGAAGACTTCCCGATACGGCTTTTCCAGGTTTGTAAGAGTTTCCAGGACACGGCGTTCCTCCAGCAGAGCGGCCGCTTTTACGTTGCCGTCCTCGCCGGCAGGGTCGAATCCAGCCTCCTGGAGGGCTTCCAGCGATGTTTCCCGCTTCTTACGGGATTCGTCCACGATCAAGTTATTCGCGATCCTGTAGAGGAAAGCGCGCATGTTATCCACGGTCTTACCGTCCGAAAGATACTGCCATGTACGCATGAAGGTCTCCTGCATGAGCTCTTTACCGCGTTCGCGTGAAAATACACGGAAGTAACAATGCCGGAAGATGGCATCGGCATAGGCGTCGTAGGCTTCGGTAAGCAGCTGATTCGGGTCTCCTGTAGCCATGCAGCAGAGGGGGCGAAGTGGGTCTGAACGGTCTGTCGATGCAGGCCAGTGTAGCACCCCCGGAAAGAAGTCCATCTCTAGTTATGCCATGAAAGATCAGTTTGACAAAGAATAGATAACTTGTCATACTTCCGCCCTTTTTTAGGCGGCCAACCGGCTGAGGTCATTCTTTGTCTCTTCCACGTTTATCCCATGAACATGCGGAAAACCCTTGCGACCTTGGCTCTGACTGCGGTCGTACTCAATACGATCAACTTCAGTGTCGTGGAAGACACCCTCGGATCCCTCCGGTTCGCTCCGCAGGCCGAAGCCGCGAACGCCCAGAACCTCGGTTGTAACCAGCCGGTGCTCAACGGCGATCCGCAGAACAGCCAGTACATCAACTGCTGGGTCCAGGTGAACCGCCCCGCCGGCGACACCGGTGCCACCGACATGGAGCTTGGCGTGCATTTCGAGAATGCCTTCCCGGGCATCGCCAGCGTCGCGAACGCCGGACCGGAGTTCAGTTGCACCCAGGATCAGCCCACTCCGGGCAACAAACGCCTCGATTGTAAGACGACCCAAAGCAACTCCCTGGCCCTCGGCCAGGTGAAGCAGATCGACTTCGTGCTGCACGTCGTCGGTGCCTGCGGAAGCCACCACGAGATCAACGGCACCGTCGCCAACGTCTATGGCGTGAACTCCGCTCTCATTACGGCTCCGATCGACTTCCCGGCTTGTCCGGCCGCCGCCGCGAACGTGCTGTCGTTCTCGGGTACCAAGACCGCCGCCAACGCCGTCGTTGCCGGTCAGGATTTGGTCTATACCATCACCTTCACCAATAACGGTACGTTCCAGTCGAACATCCGCATCGCCGACGTCGTCCCTCCGGGACTGACGTTCAAGCCCGCCGGCTCCAGTGCCGGTTGTGCGCTGAACGGCGGAACCGTCTTCTGTCCGACCGTCAGCATGAACCCGGGTCAGCAGTATCCGGTGGTTCTCGTCTTCACCGTGGGTGCCAATATCCCGGCCGGCACCATCATCGATAACGCCGCCGATGTGCAGCAGAACAACCAGAGCTTCGCCTGGACGAACCACAAGCAGACCACGGTGGTCGCCGCCGCTCCGCAGTTCCCGGTGGGAACCAAGACGGCCGTGAACACCATCCAGCCCGGTCAGGACATCGCCTACACCATCAGCTTCACGAACGCCGGGACGACCCAGCAGAACATCCGCATCGCCGACGTCATCCCGCCGGGTCTCACCTTTAAGTCCGCCGGTTCGACCGGAGGCTGCGCCGTGACCGGCGGAGTCGTCTACTGTCCGGCCCAGACCGTGAACGCGGGCGCCCAGATCTCCGCCACCCTCGTTTTCACCGTCGCCGCCAACCTGCCGTGCGGAACCATCATCGACAATGCCGCCGATCTTCAGCAGAACAACGCCAGCTTCCAGTGGACCAACCACAAGCAGACCACCGCCCAGTGCCCCGGCCCGGTGTTCCCGCAGGGAACCAAGCAGGGTCCGGCCACGGTGATCGCCGGTCAGGACCTGACGTACACCATCAGCTTCACGAACGCCGGTGGTACTCAGCAGAACATCCGCATCGCCGACGTCATCCCGCCGGGACTCACGTTTAAGTCCGCCGGTTCGACCGCAGGCTGTGCAGTCACCGCCGGAGTGGTCTTCTGCCCGGCCCAGACCGTGAACGCCGGTGCCAGCATCACCGCCACGCTCGTCTTCACGACCGCCGCCAACATCCCGGCCGGTACCATTATCGACAACGCCGCCGACCTGCAGCAGAACAACGCCAGCTTCCAGTGGACCAACCACGTCCAGACCACCGTGCAGTCGGCAGCTCCGCAGTTCCCGCAGGGAACCAAGCAGGGTCCGGCCACGGTGATCGCCGGTCAGGACCTG
>DAORHV010000009.1:0-3302 GCA_035438175.1 Candidatus Peribacteria bacterium | reverse complement strand
CCGACGTCATCCCGCCGGGACTCACGTTTAAGTCCGCCGGTTCGACCGCAGGCTGCGCCGTGAACGGCGGAGCGGTCTTCTGTCCGGCCCAGACGGTGAACGCCGGTGCCAGCATCACCGCCACGCTCGTCTTCACGGCCGCGGCCAACCTGCCGTGCAACGCCATCATCGATAACGCAGCCGACCTGCAGCAGAACAACACGAGCTTCCAGTGGACGAACCACGTCCAAACGCGTGTGGATTGCCCGGCTCCGCAGTTCCCGCAGGGCAGCAAGACCGTGGATAAGACGGTGGCCATCCGCGGCGACATCGTCACCTACGTCATCACGTTCACGAACCAGGGCACCACCCAGCAGAACATCCGCATCGCCGACAACGTTCCCGCCGGCACGACCTACGTGCCCGCCGGTTCGACCGCCGGTTGCACCCTGAACGGAGGCACCGTGTTCTGCGCTCCGCAGACCGTCGCCGCCGGAGCACAGATCACCGCCACGCTGAAGTTCCAGATCAATGCCAATGCCGCCTGCAACGCCATCATCGACAACGCCGCCGACCTCCAGCAGAACAACACGAGCTTCCAGTGGACCAACCACGCCCAGACGACCGTGAACTGTCCGCCGCAGAACGTCGACTTGTCGGTGGTGAAGACGAAAGTCTCGCCGAACACCGCCACCGTCGCTCCCGGCCAGCAGATCGTCTATAACCTCGCCGTTACCAACAACGGTCCGGGTACGACCTACAGCACCGTCATCACCGACGCCGTCCCGGCCGGCACGACCTTCGTGAGCGCTTCCGACGCGGCCTGTCAGCTCCAGGGTAACAACGTGGTCTGTACGTACAACAACGTCACTGCCGCCGTGGGAGCCACGGGCAACATCTCGCTGACCTTCCTCGTGAATGCCAACATCGCCTGTAACGCGGTCATCTCCAACACGGCTTCCATCGCCGTCGGCGGCGGCCCAGTCGATCCGAATAGCGGCAACAACCAGAGCACTGTCCAAACTGGTGTGAACTGCCCCGTGCAGAACGTCGACTTGTCGCTGGTGAAGAGCAGGTTCGACCTGACCCCGATCGTCCCCGGTTCCATCGTCACGTACGACCTGGAAATCACCAACAACGGTCCGGGCACGACCTACAGCGCCGTCGTCACCGATGTCATCCCGGTCGGCACGACCTTCGTGCCGAACGGTTCCACCGCCGGCTGCGCCCAGCAGGGTAACAACGTGGTCTGTCCGCTGACCAACGTGAACCACCCCGTCGGCATCAGAAATACCATCACGCTGCGCTTCCAGGTCCCGGCCAATTCGGCATGCGGCCCGAACACAAACATCGTGAACACGGCCACCGTGACCCTCAACGGCGTCACCGACCCGAACACCGCCAACAACTCCAGCTCCGTCACCTCGGCCATCAGCTGCCCGACGCCCCAGTTCCCGGCCGGCACCAAGACCGCCGACAAAACCGTGGCCGTCGTGGGTGACGTCATCACCTACACCCTCACGTTCACGAACCAGGGCACCACGCAGCAGAACATCCGCATCGCCGACGTTATCCCGGCCGGTCTCACCTTCGTGCCCGCCGGTTCGACCGCCGGATGCACCGAGACCAACGGCGTCGTGTATTGCCAGCCTCAGACCGTGAACGCCGGCGCGCAGATCTCCGCCGTGCTGAAATTCACCGTGAACCAGAACGCCGCCTGCAACACCGTCATCGATAACATCGGCGACCTGCAGCAGAACAACACCAGCTTCCAGTGGACCAACCACACCCAGACCCAGGTCCAGTGCGTGGCCACCGACGCCGACCTCGCCGTGACCAAGACGGTCTCGTCTCCGCAGGTCAACGTCGGCACCAACGTGACGTTCACCGTTTCCGTGACCAACAACGGTCCCGCCGCGGCCACCAACGTCGTCCTGAATGACGTCCTGCCCGCCGGCCTCACCTACGTGACCAACGCCACCGCCCCGGGCACCTACAACCCGGCCACGGGCGTCTGGACCATCGGCACGCTGAATAACGGCGCCACCGCCACGCTGCAGATCGCGGCCACGGTCGCCACCGTCGGCAACCACGTCAACACCGCCACCGTCGCAGCCGCAACCGCCGACCCGAACCTGAACAACAACTCGGCCAGCGCCAGCGTCGTCGGCGTGAACCCGGCTCCGCAGTTCACGGCCACCAAGGCCGCCGACAAGCAGACCGCGGCTCCCGGTGACTTCATCGTCTACACCTTGAACGCTACCATCAACGGACAGTCCGCCCAGGCCAACATCCGCCTGGCCGACGTGATCCCGGCCTGGCTGACCTACGTCTCCCAGGGTTCCACCGCGGGCTGCACGGTGACCAACGGCGTCGTCTACTGCCCGGCCCAGACCGTGAACCCCGGCGCGAGCATCACCGCCACCCTGAAGTTCCAGGTGAGCCCGACCGCCGCCTGCAACGCCGTCATCGACAACATCGGTGACGTGCAGCAGGACAACGTCAGCTTCGCCTTCACCAACCACACCCAGACCACCGTTGCTTGCCAGCAGAACCCCGATCTCTCCGTCACGAAGACCGGTCCGGCCACCGTCCAGCAGGGCCAGCAGATCAGCTACGTCATCACGGTGAGCAACGCCGGCCCGGCCGTCGCCAACAACGTGGTCGTGAATGACCCGTTGCCGAACGGTCTCAGCTTCGCCGGCTTCACCAGCGCCAGCGCCACCTGCGCCGCCGCATTGCCGAACGGAGGAGGCAACGGCTTCGTCAGCTGTGACTTCGGTTCCGTCGCCGTCGGCCAGCCCGAGCAGGTGACCCTGACCTTCAACGTCGCTCTGCCGCAGAACTGCACCAATGGCACGCTGACCAACACCGCCACCGTCAGCAGCAACGGTGTCACCGATCCGAACACCGGTAACAACTCGTCTTCCGCAGTCACCCAGCTCACCTGCCCGGTCGTCGCCAACGCCGACGTGTCCATCGTGAAGACCGGCCCGAGCCTGGTGCAGCGCGGGAACAACGTCGAGTACACGCTGACCGTCAGCAACGCCGGTCCCACCGCCGCCACCAACGTGTCCGTCGTGGACGTGGTGCCCATGGGCATGAGCTTCGCCGCTTTCTCGGGTAACGCCGCCTGCCAGCTGGTCACCGTGAATAACAACCCGCAGGTCCAGTGCACCATCCCGACGCTCGGCGCCAACGCCAGCGAACAGATCCGCCTGACCTTCAGCACTCCCGCGCCGGGCAACAACTGTTCGGCCATGACCGCCACGAACACCGCCACGGTGAGTGCCGCCACGCCGGACGCCAACCTGGTCAATAAC
>DAORHV010000008.1:0-12283 GCA_035438175.1 Candidatus Peribacteria bacterium | reverse complement strand
TGCGGTGGCCCTGACACTCGCAAGGACCCAGCACGAAGCTCGGTGGGTGCGCACGGATGCCCACGAACGGATCGGCCTCACTCTCCCTCTCGCTACGGCGCAGTCGTGGATCGAGGATATGCGTCCATCGGCGCCCTCCGCGCGCATACTGCAGCGATGCGCGCGCGTATTCCCAAATGGTATCCAAGTACCGCTGGCGCTCGATTTCGGAGGCATCCACGGCTTCTGCTGCAGGGGTGGATTCCGGATGAACGATGGCACGCACACGCTCGAGAAAAGCCTGCAAAGACGCCACGAGAGGCTCCGCAAGAACGGAGCGGTGCGAAAGCTGTCGCAACGTTTCTGCGGCGTCCGCGAATTCCGCCGGAGAAAGCACATCGGGAATCATGGGCGGCACAATCTACAAAGATTTGACTCATTACACAAATTATTCAATGAATATCATTTCCGACGCTCATCGGCGGCACGGCACTTGGCAGCAAATGCCACAATTTCCTGCATGGAGGTCAGCGCCGCGAAATGTCCGCCGGGCAGCAGTTTCAAATCGGCCTGCGGCGCGCACGAACGCAGGTACTCGGCCGACGACAGCGGCACCATGGTGTCGTTGGTTCCATGCCAAATGCGGCATGGCACCGATTTGGGCACCGAGCGGATGTTGAATCCCCAGTGCCAGTAGCGCTGGATCTCGCGGCCCAGGTTGTAGGTGCTCTCGGGCGTCTTCATGACGACCTTGTGGTCGGCCACGAACATGTCGAGCGCCCCGCCCATGTTCTTGCGGAAGACCTCGTTATCGGCCGGCGAGACTTGGCCGACGAACTTCAGCACCGAGGCACGCAGATTTTTGGCGAACACGATGTGCTTGTACGAAAACAACCTGCCGATCATCCGGCGGCCCAGCAGTCCCATGGCTCCCACGACCAGCAGGCAACGCAGCTTGAATTCGAATTTCCAGCGGATGGTGCGCGACCACAGCGGCCCCAGCGGACTGACCAGCGACAGACTGGTGACGCGCGCGGCATCCAGCACGCCGCAGGCCATGGCGTACGGCGCTCCGCCCGATACGCCGATGGCGGCGTACTTCTCGATTTTCAAATGCTTGAGCAAGGCGAGTGCCGGTTGCACGGCGTCTTTAATTGTTTTGCCTTCGACCGGCGTGGATCGACCGATGCCCGGGCGGTGCGGCGCGATGATGCGCAGTCCGGCCTTCAGTGCGGCTGCATGCGCGGCGGCGGCCTGGTGGATCGACCCCACGAAACCGTGGAAGAACACCGCCGGTTTGCCGTTGGGATCGCCGAACTCGGCGTACTCGATGTACTGCGACGGGCCGAGTGCGAGGAGGCGGAGTTGCATGAACAAGAAGAACCTAACACTAGGGACGCCCGAGACAATGAAAAATTACCCGTTTTCTACTCGACCCACAGCAGCAGGCTCTTTAAGTAATCGACCTCCGGGTGATACAGGTTGATGGGGTGGTCCACCGCGTGACGGTGGCGCTGGATGATGCGCACGAAACGCTTGGCCTGGCGGGCGGCATGGAACACGGCCGTCTGGAACAGCTGCTGGTCCATTTGGTACGAACACGAGCACGTGAGCAGCAGGCTGTTGGCGGGCAGGATGTCGAATGCCATGCGGTTCATGTCGGTGTAGGCCTTCTTGGCGGGCTCCAGGTCAGTGCTGCGCTTGGCGAACGCCGGCGGGTCGAGCACGATGAAGTCGTACTTGCGCGGCAGCGGACGCTTGCGCAGGAATTCGAACGTGTCGTTGGGGTAGGCGCCGAACGCTTCGGTGTTCAGGCCGTTGAGCTTCACGTGTTCCTTGGCGCGCGCGATTGCAACCTGGTCGTAGTCCACCGCGTCGGCCGCCAGCGCTCCGCCGGCCAGCGCGTTCACCGAGAAGCCGCCGACGTAGCTGCAGCAGTCCAGCACCGTGCGGCCTTTGGCGTACGTGCGCACCAGCGTGCGCATCTCGCGCTGATCCAAAAAGAAACCGGTCTTCTGGCTGCCGGCGATGTCGATGACGTACTTCAGTCCGCGCTCCTTCACTTCGAATTTGGCCGGACCTTCGCCCTTCACCCAGCCCTCCTTGGGTTCGAGCCCCTCCTTCTTGCGCGAGCCGCCGGTGGATTTCTCGAACACGGCCTTGGGCTTGCACAAACCGAACAGCAGATCGGCGATCCAGTCGCGCAGCTTGTCCATGCCCATGGTCGTAAGCTGCATGACGATGATGTCGCCGTACTGGTCCACGATGAGACCCGGGATGCCGTCGCCCTCGGCGTTGATGAGACGCCAGCAGTTGGTGTCCTCGGTGCCGGCCAGCGACTTGCGCATGGCCACCGAGCGCGAGATGTTGCGGCGCAGGGTCTCCATCGGGTCGCCGCGGTCGAACGCGATCGCGCGGCCACAGATATAGGCTTCGCTGTTGTAGGTCGCGTAGCACAGGAACTCCCCTTTCATGCTCTTCACTTCCACAATGGCGCCGTCCTCGGCGGCCGGGGGCGACGTGATGGCCGACTGGAAAATGGCGTGATGCCTGTTGCGCAGGTGGATTTCGCCGGTCGACTTGACGGTGAGGACGGGGTAGAACTGCATGGGCATGCAGAGTAGCACGTCGTGGCTTGCGGCGCAGCCCGGAAGCGCCGGGTCAATCAAAAAAGTTGTGTCGAACACGTCTCGGGGTATGCTGACCCCCTTTTTATGAAGGCACGCGCCCCGTTCATCCACCGGCCCAGCGGCCTGGCCGTCCCCGCGCACGTCGCGATGGACATGGTCACGTACGAAGGCGCGCACTGCCACCAGTTCGACGTGAACGGAAAGGACGCCATCCCCGATGTGGAGACCGTGGCGAAGATGATTGAGGAACTGGCGCTGAAGAACGACGGCAGCGAGGCGTATTTGGCGTACTTCACGCTGCAGGAGGCCATGGCATCGGTACGCCGCAAGGCCTACGGTGTGGCATCCACCTTGGCAAAGGACAATCCCGCCGCGCCGTGGGACATCATCGCCGTCGGCCAGAACCACCGCACACGCGGTGATCCACGCGAGTACATGGGTCACGCCGAAACCTGCATGGTGCAGGACGCAACCCCGTACCGGCAGAAGAACGGCCCCGACGGCCTGGCCGCGTTCGTGAACCTGTGTCCGTGTCCGGGCTGCATGGGCCCGCTCATCGACGCGCACATCAAGACCGTGCTCATCGGCACGGTGGACCCGCGCGTGGGCGCGGCGTTCGCCCGCACGGAAGAGCAGAAGGAATGGGCATGGGGCGTCGCCCGCATGCAGGTCGTCGAAAAAATGAAGCTCGTCTACCGCGCGCCGAACATCGCGGACAATCATCTGCGCGCCCGCATTCACCTGCTGTGCTGGGACGTGTTCCACGCCACGCGCGGCGAAGTCCACAAACGCGAACATGGCAGTGCGCTGAAGGAATAAATCAGCGCAGCGTATTTTCGCCCACCACGCGGTCGTAACGGCGGCCGTCGATGAGCAGCGTGGGAATTTTGATCGTCCGCACTTTCTCTTCCACGATCATGCGTTGTTCAGCCAATGCGTGCGCCACGTCCGCGGATGACGCCAGCGCGGCGATGCGTTTCACCTGCACCGGCGAATACCCGATGTCGGCCAGCAGCGTCTGCAGCTGGGCTTCGGCCTGGGCGGGAGTGAATCCGAGCACGAACCGCTCCTGCATGCTGACCGTCGCACCCGAGCCTGCATCGGCGAAAATCGCCTCCAGCAAGCGCCAGTCGCCGCCGATGCCCCCGCTGCCGCTCAGCGGAACGATCTTGGCAGCCTCGATGTACGAAGCCATAAGGGCGGAATGCGGGAACTTGGTGCCGCCGCCGGGCAATGGGATGGGGTACAACAGGTAACTCACGTTGTGCGACTCCAGCGCGCCGGCCGACTCCAGGTTATGCGTGAGCTTGCGGCAGTACTGGCAGCTCGGATCGATAATTTCCAGTGCGAACGGCTTGGCCGCGTCCTTGGCGCGCGCGAACGTGGCGGTCGGCCCGAAGAATTCCGCGGGGCTCCAGGTCTTCAGGCGGTCGGGCACGCGCGAGAGCGTTTCGGCAAAACCCTTGATGGGCGCGGCGGCCCACTCGCCCAGCCTGTTCTGCGCCAGGGCGTCCGGCAGCGACAGCGACGCCTGTTGCACGCCGCAGGCCTCGCCGGAAAGCGAACACGATTCGGCGCTGCTGGGATTGCACGTGTCGTACACCCACAAATTCAATCCCGATGCCGCAACGGCGGCCAGGCTCCAGATGCTCAGTGCGACGAAAGCAAACGCCAGCCAGTCCAGCGAACGGTCGATGGGGCGTACGAGTTTGGGCCAGCGCACGATGACTTTGGCCAGAATGCGCGCTTTCAGCTCATCGCCGAACGCGATGTCGCACGGACGGAACGTGACGCGGCGCCAGACGCAGTACCACGCTTTGGCGGCCAGCGGCCGGTGGCGGGCCGAGAACAGCGCCAGCACAGCGAAGACGATGAAGGCGGCGATGCAGAACATGGTCAGATACTGAGAATGCGGGAGAGGATCCCGATCAGACTATCTACCTGCTCCGGCGTGTTATGCAACCCGAGCGAGAGCCGCACGAGCGGCGGAATTTTGCGGCGGTGCGCCAACTCGTAGTGGCAGCAGAAATGTCCGCTGCGGCACATGACGCCGGCTTCGTCCAGGAAGAGCGCCAGACGGTGAGAATCCATGCCGTCGGCCCACAGGCTGACAATCGGGCTCGCGGTGGTGTTCACCAGGTGCGCCTTGGGAATGCCGCGCAGCCCCTCGAACAAGCGCTCGGCCAACGCGGCCTCGTACGCGTCGCGGGTCTGCCCCGCGCGCTTCCAACCGTTGAGCCAGTCGATGGCGGTGCGCAATCCGGTGATGCCGGCCCAGTTCTGCAAGCCCAGCTCCAGCACCTCATGCTCGCGCTCCGGGTCGGCGATGAGCGACGCGGCGGAATCGCGGCTGACGTCGGACACGGTGCCGCCACCGGTCAGGAACAGGTCCAGCGACCGCAGGAGTTCACGGCGGATGACGACGAAACCCAGGCTTGGGCCGTACATTTTATGGCCGGAGCCGAACAACGCGTCGAAGCGCACGCCGCGCAGGGACTGGAGTCCGTGCGCGAACGTTTGGGCCGCATCCAACAACAGGATGCCGCCGCCCGCATGGACGTCGGATGCCAGCTGTTTGACGTTCGGCAATCCCCGTCCGTCGATGTTCGAGGTGGTGTTCAGCAGCACGACGGCGTCTTTCAGTTGCGCAGCTTCATATGTCAGCGATCCGTCGTCGCCGCGTTCCAGCACCAGGCGTTCGGCCGAGCGCCGTTGCGCCCAGGCCTGCGACGGGAGGAACACCGAGTTGTGCTCGATGGTGGACGTGACGATGCGGGCGAAGCGCTTGGCGGGCAATTGGTGCAGCACCAGGTTGATGCCGTACGTCGTGTTCAGCGTGAACGCCACCGCGTACTCCTTGGACGACACGCCCAGCATGCCGAGAATGCCATCGCGGGCGGCCTGCACTTCGGCGTCCACCGTGCGTCCCCAGCCGTACTTCACGCGGCCGCCGCAGGCGTTGTTGCGCGTGTAATAGGCGGCTTCGGCGTCGATGACGCATTGCGGCCGGAGCGTCTGGCAGGCGGTATCGGCGTAGATTTTCCCGGCCGGCAGATAGCCGAAATCGGCATCGGCGGATGCCTGCTGCGCCGGACGTTTGGGAGAGAAGATCCCCATGACTGCACGATTGTGCCACGAATCTTCCCGAATGCGGACATCGGAAAATAAAAAGTTCTTAATCCGGTCTTTATCCCGGCGTCATACGATGGGTGCGTTTTCCCCGCAGCTTGCATGTCGCCGCTTCTACGCACCATCGGCATCACCATCGCCTGCGCGGTCGTCATCCTGGCCGCCAACGCGTCGATCTACGCGAACAACCCGGGCGCGAAACAGTTCAGCCACCAGGAGGCGCAGCAAACGACCAATGTCCTGCACGTGGTGGTGTACCGGAATTCCTGATTGCGCAACGCCGCGCGGTGCGGCTGGCAAGCGGCCGGGGAGCTGCTGTAGCATGACGCCATGCAGTTCTTCGCCCTGGAGACCAACATCGACAAGATCCGGAAGCGGTACATGGACCCGGGCGATGAAGTCATCCTGACGACGCGTTTCCACGCTCTGAAATTCTGGTTGTCGGTGGTGATGCAGGTCGTCTTCGCCATCGTCATCGGCGTCATCGCGGTGATCCTGTACGAATACACGCCGCTGACGCTGGAGTGGGACCTTCTCGGTACCGGCGTGCTGCTATTTTTGTTCGTAGCCTGTCCGGTGATCAAGCGCTATATCTAATGGCGCTACGACTTCATCGACGTCCTCTCCGACAAGGTTATCATCGTGGACCAGGCGACCATCTTCCGGCAGACCATCAAGCAGATCAACCTGGAAAACTTCGCCAGCGTGGAAGCCGAGACGCAGTTTTTGAACCTGTTCCCATTCGGCCGCGTGCGCTTCAGCCTGAAAGAAGGCGAAGGCGAAGCGATGCTGCTCAGCTACATTCCCGATGCGTCCGGAGTCGCCGATGACATCGCCGACGCCGTCTCGAATTACCACCGCCGCCGCGAATTCCACGGCGTGCCGCCCGCGGCCACCGCCGCATCGGCGATCCCCGCAGACAAGACCTCGTAATTAATGATGGTACCCGCTGCCCGCCAGGATGCCGTGCGCGCGGTACAATTGTTCGACGAACACCAGCTGCGCCAGCTCGTGCGTGAACGTCATGCTGGAAAGCGCGATGGAATCCAGCTTCTTCGCGCGCAGCGCATCCGAGAATCCGTACGCACCGCCGATGACGAACGTCACGGTCTGGCCGCGGTCGCGCAACGTGCCGAGCCAGCCGGCGAACTGGGTGGAGTCCATGTCGCGGCCGCGCTCGTCCAAGAGCACGACTTTTCCTTCGGCTTTATCGACGGCGGCCTGAATGCGCTCGTCTTCTTCCTCGGACCGCCCGGCGCTCAGCACCTTGGGACGGAAGTCGCACAAATGCGACAACCGTTCGGCGTACAACTCGCAACCTTCTTTAATCCACGAAGTTTTGATTTTGCCGACGGTCACCAAATGGATGCGATGCACGAGGTTCAGGGTACGTCGAAGGAGCGCGGCGGCCAAGACGGTCCGGAGACCCTTCCACGAAGTCCCCCGTCGGGTTATGAGATGCGGAAACGATGAGGTACAGTCGCGCTGATTGATCGCCGATCACCAAAAGCGCTCACGATTCCCCTGGTACGCGTCAGTAGCGTGTGCCGGCGTGTATTTGGCGATGCAGCTTTCGCAACTTGGAAGCTACGGAGCCGTGTGGGACGAACCGCTGCACCGCGGTTGGGCGCTGGATTTCCTGCGATGGTGGCAGACGAATGACTGGTCGGTCATCGAGGGAATGCCGGGGCTGGGCATGTACTACGGTCCGCTCTATTACGCCGCGAACAGCTTCGTGGCGGGCATTGTCCACGGATGGTTCCACGTGCCTTTCGTCGCGGCGAATCACGTACTCGGAGTCTGCATCACGAGCCTCTGCGTCTGGATGGTCTTTGAGTTCGCGCAGGATCTGTTCGGCAAACGCGTGGCGGTTGCGTCGACGCTGTTCTTTGCGCTGTACACGCCGCTGATTGCACATGCCCAATACAACGTGAAGGATGTTCCGCTCATGGTGGCGGTCACGGGAGCCTTATGGCTGTCACACCGGGCATTGCAGTCGAAAAGCCTGGCCTATACGGCCGGCGCAGGGGCGGCATTCGGCGCGGCGCTGGCGATAAAAGTATCCGCCCTGCTGGTGCTGCCGGTTCCCCTCGCCGCATGCGCGCTGCGGTGGATGGTGAAAAAAAGACACGGCAAACGCAACAAGCTCATGGGCGCGCACGCAGGTTTTGCCTGCGTCTTCGCCTTGTGCATGGCGCTCACGACAATCCTGCTGTGGCCGACGTTATGGCACGACATTCTTCTGCCGCTCGAAGCCCTCCAGACCTTCCGGAGCCAGCACTTCTGGAATGCGAATGCGATCTACCTCGGACAGGCATATCCGTGGGGGCTGACTCCGTGGCACTACATACCGCTCAGCTTCGTCATCGCGACGCCGACCGTCACGCTCATCAGCGCCATGGTTGGCGGGTTGCTTCCCTGCCTTTCAAAAGGCGAACGGTCACAATGGCACTCCACGGCCTGGCTGCTGCTGTGGCTGCTGAACCCGGTCGTCCTCACCATGCGCGGCGACCTGGTGCGCTACAACGGCATGCGGCAATTCTTCTTCTGCGTACCGTCCATCGCCATGCTTGCCGGCTCGGGACTGGATGCCATCATGCGGGCGCTGGAATCGCAGCGGGTACTGCGGCGGTTCCGGCCTGCCGCCGCCGTCGCCGTGCTTGCCGCCGTTTCGCTCTGCGCCGAAGCCGCAATCGTCCACCCCTACGAGGGATCGTATGCCAATGAAGTGGTACGGACGCTCGCCGGACCGCGGCTGGCCGAAGTCTTCGATATCGAATATTGGGGATCGACCTACAAAGAAGGTCTGTCCTGGCTCGAAAAAAACGCGCCGCCATCTTCCGTCATCTGCGTGCATTTCTCGGAGGGGGTCATCGGCTGGTATCCCGTGCGCCCGGACCTGCGGTTCGCCTGCGACGAACGATCTGCGTACACCATGTTCGTCGCCAGCTTCCCGGCCGGAGCCCCCGGTGCGGACCAGCATGAATTCGACGGACGGACGCCGGCCTTCAGCGTGCTGCGGTACGGCGTACGGCTGATGAACATCTACAAGCGCTGATCACGGCGGATTATTTCCTGTGCAACGACGCGACCAGCTCGATGTGCGCGGTGTGCGGGAACATGTCGACCGGCTGCACGTTGCGCAGCTCGTACCCGTTCTTCAGCAACTCGCCCAGGTCGCGGGCGAACGTGGCGGCGTTGCAGGACACGTACACGATCTTCTCGGGGCGGTGCGTGATGATGGATTCCAGCGCATCGGCATGCAGGCCAACGCGCGGCGGATCGACCACGATGACGTTGAACTTGTACTTGCCGCCCGGCTTCAGCTGGCTGTGCAGCACCTGCTCGGCGCGCCCCTTGTAGAAGCTGATGTTGCCGATGCGGTTGCGGCCGGCGCTCTTGAGCGCGTCTTCGATGGCCGACGGATGCGACTCGATACCCACCACCTTCTCGCAGAAACGGGCCAGATACTGGCCGATGGTGCCCATGCCGCAGTACGCGTCCAGCACGGTGTCGCGGCCCGACAGGTCGGCGGCGGACGCCACGGCGGCGTACAGCTTCTCGGTGGCCAGCGTGTTGGTCTGGAAGAACGAGAACGGCGAAATGTCGAACGTGAGGTCGAACAGGCGCTCGCGGATGGACGGCTCGCCGACCAGCGTATGGATCTTCGGCATCTCGGGTTTGTCGTTCAGACCGAAGTGCTCGACGATCAGCAGCGATTTGAGGTTCGGGCGTCCGGCGAAGCGCATGAACTTCTGGAACAACGGCTCCAGTTCCTTCTTACGCGCCTGGACCACGAAACAGATCATGTGTTCGTTGGTGTGCACGCCGCGGCGCAGAATGAGGTTGCGGAGCATGCCGCGGTGCGTCTTGGGGTTGTACACCGGCAGTCCGGTGTCCTTCATGAAGCGGTTCACGTCGGCAAGCAAGGCCGGCAGCTGTTCGTCGTACAAGTGGCACTCGTTCACCGGCAGGATGGTCGCCCACTCCTTGGCGACATGGAAGCCCACGCCGGGGTTCTCGTCGAAATGGATGCGCTGCGGCTTGCCGCCCGGCACCTTGGCCGGCTTCTCCTCCACGCGCATGTTGCCGTAACCGAACGTCAGCTCCAGCTTGTTGCGGTAGTTGAAGACCTGCGGGCTGGGAATGATTTTCAGCACGCGGCCGGGCAACTGCTTACGCACGGCCGGATCGGCCGGGGTGAGATGCTCCAGTGTTTCGCGCACGATGTCTTCCTTGAATTGGATCTGCTTATTATAGGAGAGGTTCTGCCATACGCAGCCGCCGCAGCTGCCGAAATGGATGCATTTGGCCATGATCTCGTCCTTCGAGCGCAACAGGACCTTGTCGACCTTGGCTTCGGCGAAATTGCCCTTGGACTTGGTGATGACGACCTGGACCCGCTGGCCCGGGATTCCGCCCGCGACGAATACGGGCATGCCGTTGAGCGTGGCGAACCCTGCGCCGCCATGCGCGAATTTCTCGATGGTCACCGTGTGCTGCTGGCCGGGGTGGACTCCCTCGGCAGGCGGAACGGGGTCGGTAACAGTTGACATTTACAGTACAATATAGTATAAAGTGCTACTTTCACGTTTTTACCACCCGCTATGCGCCTGCAAACGCCCTTCAACCGCAGACTTGCGATCCTTGCTTCCGCAGCAATGCTGCTCGTATTGCCGTCTTTCTCGGCGGCAACCGGCGACATGATAACAGGGTCCGCTCCTGCCGCAAGTGCCGTTGGCGCAGCTCCGGACGGGGAAATGCATGCCGCCGCGGTGGCGGTGAAGAAGAAAATCCACGCCGCAGGCGGGCTGCTGGCCGTCGTCAGCCATGACGATATCATCCCCTCGCAGCAGGTCATCGCCGACAACACGCTGCGTTCGTTGCCGCCCCAGTGCCGCGACAACCTCCGTTCCTTCTATGTGAACTACGACCCGAACCCCAAGAACCGCGGGCTCGGCGGTGCCGACACCATCATCATTGCCGGCAAGGTGCCGGACAACGAATTCCGCGCCCTCCTTATCCACGAGTGCGGCCATGTCACCGATCTCGGCGGCTTCCGCGGGACTCCCAGCGGCGGCGGCACCGAGTTCTTCGACGGCAACGAGCCGATCTACAACAACGATCCCAGCGTCGCGTTCTACCGCGTGTCGTGGGACGACTCCACCAGCCGCAAGCAGACCGCCACCAAGGCCGACTTCGTGTCCGGCTACGCCATGAGCGACCCGTTCGAGGACTTCGCCGAGAGCTTCGCGTACTACATCCTGCAGAAAAAAGATTTTGCCCGCATCGCCAAGAAGAACAAGGCGCTGGCCGCCAAGTACGCCTGGTTCGAACAGAACCTGTCGTCCGTCATGCCGGCCACGGTCGCCATGGGCAAGAACGTCCGCGGAACCAAAGAGCCGTGGGACGTGACCAAGCTGCCGTATACCTGGCTCAACTAAGGAGCGCGGACTCGGCGGCACACTTTGCTGTATGATCGCGTCATGCGACGCATGTTCATGCTCATCGTATGGCTGGTGACCGACGTGGTCCTGATGCTCGGCGCCTACGTCGCGGCCTATTTCGTGCGCGTCGGCCTGATTTTCTCGACCGACTTCCCCATCGATAAATACCTGAAGGTCGTGCTGGTCATCGCCCCGCTCTGGCTGGCGGTGATGGGCTTCCTGGGCGTGTTCCGCCTCCTGCGGGTCCAGACCAATCCGCGCAACATCGCGCACCTGCTGTTCTCGTGCGTGTTCGCGCTGGCGTTGTTCACGCTCGCGTACTACTTCCTCTATAACACCTTCTTCAGCCGCAAGCTGCTGGTGTACGCCGGGGTCGCGCACTTCCTGTTCACGCTGGTGTGGCACGCCGCCTTCGACCAGTGGCAGCGCCGCGTCCTGCGCCGCAATCCGCCGGCATATCCGCTGCTTGTCATCGGCGCCAACCGCGACGCCGAACGTGTCATCCGTTTGCTGGAAGAGCGCCAGTCGCCCTTCAAGCCGGTGGCCGTGCTCGACAGCCAGGGCACCTCGCAGGCCGACGTCGCCGGCGTCCCTGTGCGCGGCAAACTCAACAAGCTGGAGGACGTGGTGAAGGAGAAGAAGATCACCCACCTGCTGCAGTGCGCCGACCTGGAACACACCATCAATTTGCTGAGCCTGTGCCGCCAGCACGGCATTACGTACATGCTGCTGCCCTCGGTGCTCGGCATCGTGGGCGTGAACGAAGAAGTGGAGTACATCGAGGGGCAGCCGGTGACCATGGTCCGCCATTAATCAACAACGCATGCGCTGCTTCGTTCTCGCCGGCGGATTCGCCACCCGGTTGTGGCCGCTCACCGAGAAGCGGGCCAAGTCGCTGCTTCCGCTGGCCGGCAAACCTATCCTCAGCCACGTGGTGGACGCCGTTCCGGCGAAAATCCCCGTAAGCGTGAGCACCAACGCCGTGTTCGAGGCCGACATGCGCCGCTGGGCCAAGAAGCAGAACCGCGATATCGACATCGTGGTGGAGGACACCGGCCACGACGATCAGAAGCTTGGCGCGCTCGGCGCGCTGGCCAA
>DAORHV010000007.1:0-13286 GCA_035438175.1 Candidatus Peribacteria bacterium | reverse complement strand
ATCCTCAACGGCTTCAGCCCGGCCAAGGACGCGCGCGAGTTGCTTGGCCAATACGCGCTGGAGCTCGGCGACACCGACCTGGCGCTGGAACAGTTGCGCGCCATCGCCGAAGATCCGGGCAGCGACTTCGCCGCCCACGAGAAATACGTGAACCTGGCGCTCCAGCTCCCCAACCGCGCCCAGGAAGCCTACCAAGCCGCCAAGGACGCCCAGGCCAAATGGCCGGATGATCCGGGTCCGCTCACGCTGCTCGGCAAAGCCGCCGCCGCGCTGGGCGCCCGCGACGAAGCCGAGAAGTCGTTCCGTGAAGCGCTGCGCATCGATCCCAAATTCGCCGAAGCCACCACCCAGCTGAATGATCTGCTGTCCGGCAAGTCTTCCAGTGCTCCGGCGGCCGGATCGTCTTCTTCGGAAGCCAAGCCGGCGAAGTAGGCGCAACTATCATCGGAAGAAATTCTTCTAAAAATCGCCAGCTGCCAGGAGCCCAGCAAAAAATTCGCGATACGTATTCGACAGAGGTTGAGCGAATTTTTGAGCGCAGGCGACAAAGCAGATGGCATGTTTCAAAATTGCGCCATAAACAAAAAAGACCGTTGCCGGCCTTTTTTGTGTTTGTGTTCGCCTCCTGAGCTATCAACGAAGTTCTATGGAAGGAACAATCGCTGAGCCTAATAACGGAGGGTACACGTGGGGGAGGAGCCCCGGATTCTCTGCCTTGTTAAGGTCTCTTGTTTCTCCTCGTGACCAGACGAAGTCCCCGTACCGGTTCGCCACGCGATGCCAAAGGCTTCGGGGGAACACTGGGGAGAAAGGGGGTGCACCCCGGAACGCTCTCTCTTGAGCCGGGGCGACATTACAGAGCAGAGAGGATGACTGGCACGGCGCGCATGCCGGTTATCCTCTCTACGAATCGATTGGAGCCGCAGCGGCTCCGCTCCTCTCTTGTCGTGTAGTGGTGGTGTGAATGGGCGAGTATTTGTGTTGGGCTCCGGAGCCTGGTCTCTTGTGTGTGGATGTTCTCGATCTCTCTGTTTTGGAGAAATCATGTCATTGTACTCACCGTAAGATTTAACGCAAGAAGTTATCATGGCTTTTTACGAGAAAGGTTATGCAATAGGAAATGTGCCGGAAACGCCGGACCAGGCTATGATGAACGCCTCATGGAAATCGTCCGCAAGAGAATCATCCAAAGCATCGCGGTGGGAGCCGTCGCATTGATCATGTGCGTCGTGACCGTCGTGCTCGTGCAGCATACCGCGGTCATCCCGCAGCCGTCGCTCGCCGACCGGGTGCCGGGCAGCGGCGCAGTGCTGTTCTTCCGCGGCTCGTCCATGGAGGATCTGGCGGCGGTGGAAGGAATCCTCTCCATAGAAGGAAAGCTGACCGCTCCCCTGCCGGCCATCGGCAGCGGTTCGTACGAACTTGCGGTTCTCGAGCGCGGCGGCACCTGGCAGTGGGTGCTGCAGCGCACGACCGCCAGCGACACCGAGGTCAGCGGCCCGGCCATCGGGGTGCTCATCGCCGACAACGCCGATCATTCGCGCGCGCTCAGCCATCAGCCCGAATTCCGCCGCATGGACAAGCGTCTGTCGCCGGCCGTCTGGTTCCGCAGCGACGTGCTGCCGCTGGGGACGTCGCAAGCCGACCAATTGCTGGCTGCCGCACTCAGCCCGTATTCGCACATCCTGTTCGGCTGGGGCCGCGCCGCGCACATGCTCACGCTCATCCGCGCCGAACGCGCGTCGCTTGCCACGCGCCCGGCCGGACCGGTCGGCAGCCCTCCGTCCGATTCGCTGGATCTGCTGGATCCGGCGCTGGGCCAGCGCCTGCAGATGACCATGGACGCGCTGAAGCTCCGCTCACCCGGCTTGCAGGAAGGCGTCTCCGGGATCCTGGCCCAAGCCTGGCAAACCCAGTGGAACGCCGGTTCGACGGACTTCCAGACGGCAATGAAAACACTGGCCGGTATCCGCGTACGCCACGGCACCGGCGGACTGGCGTTCGCGTTCTCCTTCCAGGGAATGGACGCCAAACAGACCGACGCCCTGCTGGATGCCTTCGCCGCCGGTTTGCCGCAGACACAGGTACGCAATCTGGAGCTGAAGAAGAATGACCGCACCGACATCATGGTGGATGACGCCGCCGTACAACGCGGCGAGGAAACCGCGGGCGGATGGAAGTTGCGCTGGGTGACGTCCAAAGAAGGCGACAGGACATTGGCCGCCGCCGAACGCGGATCACGCACGCTCATCGCCGCCGACGCCGGCCTGCTGCGCGAGATGATCGCGGAAACGGCGCCGCCGGTTCAAAGCACCGCTTCCGCCGCCGCGCCGGCCGCGCCGCAGTCGGGCGGACGGCTGAACCCCATCCTGCTGGACCAGGCCGTCTCCATGACGCTGCCGATCTTCGCCAAAGAGCCCGATTCCCTGTTCTGGAAGCTGCTCGGAGCGGCCGGAAACGTGCGCTGGACCACCTCGGCCATGGCCGACGCCGACATCCTTCTCTTACAGGAGGCGCGCTGACGCCCAGGCGGCTCCCGATCTGCACTGGCGCCGGGGCATTTTTGGCATTACCCTACGTCCGCTATGAACTTCGACTTCCTGAAACCGGCAAAGTACTTCTTTGTCCTCTCCTCGATCGCAACGGTCGCGTCGATCGTCCTGGTCTTCGTGCCCGGACCCCGCATGAGCATCGAGTTCACCGGCGGAACCCGCATGGAATTCGCCACGGCAACCGGCACCACCACCGAGAAGGTGGCGGCCGCCGTCCAGAGCTTCCAGGTCAAGGAGCCCCTCGGTTCGACCATCAACAAGATCGGCAACGGCAACTTCCTGCTGCGCATGCGCGGCCTGGACACCGAAACGCACAACCAGCTGATCGCTCACCTGAACGCCAAACTCGGAGCCGTGAACGAAGTCCAGTACACGACCATCGGACCCACGGTCGGCGAGACCCTGAAGCACCGCGCCGCGCTGGCCCTGCTGGCCGCGTCGCTCGGCATCATCCTGTATCTGGCCATCGCCTTCCGCAAGATCCCGCGCCGCTACAGCCCGTGGAAGTTCGGCGTCGTCGCCGTGCTCACGCTGCTGCACGACGTCATGATCACGGTCGGCATCTTCGTCATCATCAGCCACTACACCGCTTTCGAAGTCGACACGCTATTCGTCACCGCCCTGCTGACCATCCTCGGTTACTCGGTGAACGACACGATCATCGTCATGGACCGCATCCGCGACAACATCTTCGCCCAGGAGCGCAAAGAGGACTTCAGTTCGCTGGCCAACCGTTCGGTGAACCAGACCTGGCTCCGCTCGTGCTACACCAGCGGCAGCGTGCTCATCATGTTGGTTGCCTTGTTCTTCCTCGGAAGCGAGAGCATCAAGTGGTTCGTGCTGACGCTCATCGTGGGCATCCTGCTCGGAACGTACTCCAGCATCTTCGTTGCCACTCCCCTTCTGGTGTACTGGAACGATCGCACCAAGAAACACTCGTAACGTTTTCCCCTTATCGTCATGCCCTCGACAATCGAGCGCCTGCCTCAGGCACGTGTGCGCTGCATCGTTACCGTTACCGATGACCAGCGTGCGCTGGCAGAAGAGCGCGCCCTCAAGCGCCTCGGCAGCAACATCAAGCTGGACGGCTTTCGCGAAGGACGCGCCCCGCTCAACGTGGTGAAGGAGAAGGTGAAGCCCGAAATGTTGCTGGAGGAAACCGTCCGCATGATGGCCGGCGACGTCATCACCGACACCATGAAGGAGCACGACCTGAAGCCGGTGATTTCGCCCAAGCTGACCGTCACCAAGCAGAACCCGCTCACGCTGGAGCTCATCTACGTGGAACGCCCGGCGGTGAAACTGAACAAGCCGGACGGCATCAAGGTGGCCAAGAAGCCCGAGGCCAAAGTCTCGGCCAAGGAAATCGACGACTTCGTGAACAAGGTCTTGTCGCAAGACCGCACCGAGACGCCGGTCGACCGCGCCGCCGCCAAGGGCGACCTGGTCCGCGTGCAGCTGCAGGCCATCAATCTGGATGGCTCGCCGATGGAGGAGCTCAACAACCTGCCGTACAGCACCACGCTCGGTTCCGAGGACCTCATTCCGGGTCTGGACGCCGCGCTGGTCGGCGCCAAGGCCGGCGAGGTGAAGAAGATCGAGCCCAAGTTCCCCAAAGACCACGTCATTCCGACCCTGCGCGACAAGGTCATCAAGATCGAGGCCAAGGTCACCGGCGTCGCAGAAGTGAAGCTGCCCGAGCTGACCCAGGAGTTCATCAAGTCGCGCATGGGCATGGACAAGTCCCCCGCCGAGTTCCGCGAGGGAATCGAGAAGGCGCTCAACGAACAAAACGCGTTCAAGGTCGCCAAGGACCGCGAGGAGGAGTTCTTCGACCTCATCCGCAAGGCCACCAAGGTCGACATCGCCCCCGAGCTTTTGGACACCGAGGTCCAGAACATGCTGGCCGACCTGCAGGAGAACCTTTCGCGCGAGAACACGTCGCTGGACGACTGGCTGAAGCAGAGCGGCAAGGACCCCAAGCAGGTGCTGGATGAAATGCGCGAGATCGCCCAGAGCCGCATCACGCTGCGCTTCGGACTGCAGGAGTACATCAAATTCAAGGAGGTGAAGATCGACGACGCCGAACTGAAGAAGGGCATCGAGCAAGCCAAAGCCCTGGCCGAGCGCGACGGCCGCACCGTCACCGACGCCGACATGCAGCCGGACGGCGAGATCTACGCCCAGGCCGAATGGGAGCTCCAGGTCCGCAAAGTGATGGCTGAGGCGATGGGAGCGTAACCGACAGACTCCAACGATACCGACGACGCCAACGACTCCAAGGAAAAACCTTCCTCGGAGCCTTCGGAGTCCTTGGTGTCATGGGAGTCCTTATTTTCCCCAGCTCACCGAAATCTTCCGGTCCGGATTGGCCGTTTTCACCATGCGGCAGTCATCTTTGTGCACCGAAATGTCGCCGCTGCGCGTGATGAACCCCACGATGTGTTTGGGCCGCGGCACGATGGTATTCGGGCTGCAGCACTTGGCGAAGCGGTACGGCATGTCGATGGACCGGTCGCCGATGGCGATGAGCTCCTTGATGCCGGGCACCTTCGTCTTGGACGGCGCGTTCTTCTTTTTGGCCGGCGCGGCATCCAGCGACAGATGGCTCAGCACCGTGGAAGTCCGGACCGAACCCATGCCGATCTTCACCAGCAGATCCTCGCGCTCGCGCATGGACTGCGACTGACCGTCGAAGGTCTTCAGGATCGTGAGATCGGCGTCCAAGCCGGGCAGCTTGCGTGTCTTCAGTTCGTCGGCGAGCATCTCGCGGCCGCGGCTGATGAACTGCGCGCGGTTATGCGAGAAGAAATAGGCTTTCAGCTTGGACCGTGCCGACGGCGTGGCCAGCTCTTCCATCCAGTGCAGCGCCGGGCGCGGGTGTTTGTGGGTGAGGATTTCCACCACGTCGCCGTTCTCCAGTTTGTGCGAGATGGGCACGATGCCGCCGTTCACACGCGCCGATTTGAACTTCAGTCCCAGGTCGGTGTGCAGGCAAAACGCGAAATCCAGCGGCGTGCCGCCGTCGGGCAACTCGATGATGTCGCCGTGCGGCGTGAGCACGTAGATGTGGTCCACCAGCCGCAGGTCGGCGTTGTCGCCTTTGTCGCGGCTGACCGACTGCTGGCGCAGCAGCACGTCGTTCAGCTGCATGCGGCCGACCGAGCGCTGGATCGCCCGCTCCTCTTTGTACATCCAGTGTGCGGCGATACCGTATTCGGCTTCGCGGTGCATGTCCGCCGTGCGGATCTGCACCTCGATCATCAGGTTGTTCGGTGCGCCCGGCAGCCCGATGAGCGAGGTGTGCAAGCTCTGGTAGCCGTTGGGCTTGGGGAACGAGATGTAATCCTTGAAACGGTGCGAAATGGGCGTGGCCAGACGATGCAGCAGTCCCAGCACCTGGTAACAGTCGGGCAGCGTGGGGACGATCACACGCACCGCGATGAGGTCCGTGACCTTCTCGATGTCCGTAATGCTCTTGCGCTGCATCTTCTGGAACAAGCTGTAAGCGTGCTTCTCGCGCGCCATGACCTCGGCCTTGGCGCCCTCCTGGGCCAGGAATGCGCGCAGGTGCGCCACCGTCACCTTCAGGAAGTTGCCGTGGGCCTTGTGCAGCATGTCGATCTGCCGGTTGATGGCCTGCGCGTCGGTGGCGTAGGCCACCGGGAACGCGCGCTCCTCCAGGCGGTACTTCAGCGCGTAGATACCCAAGCGTGCCGCCACCGGAGCGAACAGTTGCAACGACTGCCGGCAGTGGATGGTGCGCATCTGCTCCTTCACTCCGTCGAGGTTCTCGATGAGATGGCACTGGATGCACAGTTTCAGGATGAGTACGCGCGTATCGTCGGCGACCGACACCAGCATGATCTTCAGGTCGTCGACCGAGCGCCGCCAATCGGTGGTGCTCATATGCGACAGCAAATGGATGCGGCTGACGATGTCGCGCACGTTCTTGCCGAACTCCTCTTCCAGCGTCTGGACCGGGTACTCGCATTTCAGCGCGTGCTGCAGCAGGCAGGCAACCAGCGCGTCTTCGTCGGGGCAGAACTCCACGAAGATCCGCAGCACCCCGCAGGCATGCGAAAACAGCGTCATACGTTCCATTTGGTCGAACGGACGGCTCTCGTAGATGTGCGCGGCGGTCCTGAACGCCTTCTGCATCCGCTCGCCCGCCAGCACCGGGTGGCGCTTCTGCAGGTCCGCCAGCGCGTGCGTGGCGGTTTGGGAGCCGTTGGCGCGCACGGTTTCCATGTTCCATGCAGTGTAACATGTCCCGGCGCCCGCCCAAGCAAAGCGACTTGAAACTCCACGAGGGCCTGGGCGGCCCTTTCAAGCCAAAAAGCAAGATACTGTTGACATACCAACTCCTACCAAGTACTCTGTGCGCAAGTCCGAAGACCGGAGGTACTAGGCCCCAGGCCGAACGTAAATCCTCCCGAGGAGTACAGCAGCGCTCACCCGGCCCCGGCTTGGTGAATCGTGCCGTGTTCCTCGCTGGTCTCCCGGACGGTTAGTCGGGAACCAGCTTTTTTTTGCCCTCCCGTCTCCAGATTGACGGGCGTTTCTTCGTGCGCCCGCTCCCCTTACCTCTCCTTTATGGCTCTCACCCGCGATCAGAAGGCTGCCCAGCTCACCGAGCTGAAAGGCAAGATGCAAAACGCGAAATCCGTCATGTTCGCGCACTACATCGGCCTCACGGTCCCCGACATCAGCAAGTTCCGCGGCAAGCTCCGCGAGGGCAAGGCCGAACTGAAGGTCGCCAAGAAGTCGCTCATCCAGCTGGCCTCCAAGGAGATCAACGGTCCCGAAATCCTCGACACCGCCGTGCCCGGACCCGTGGCCTGCATCTTCAGCAATGAAGATCCGGTTGCCGGCGCCAGCATCGCGTACAAGTTCGCCAAGGAGAACGAGAAGGTGAAACTGATCGGAGGCATCTTCGACGGCAAGCTCATGAACGCCGCCGAAGCAGCTCAGTTCGCCCAGATCCCGAGCCGCCAGCAGCTGCTTGGCATCTTCATCACGATGGTCAACACGCCGCTCACCTCGTTCGTCTCCATGTGCAACGGCCCGCTCACCGGTTTCGCCCGCGCCCTGTCCGAAGTCGCCAAGAAGAAGCCCGCCGAGGCAGCCGCAGCACCTGCTGCAGCTCCCGCCGCCGAGGCCGCTCCCGCTCCCACTGAAGCCCCCGCTGCTCCGGCAGCTTAGTTCCGTATCTCATTTCTTTTTTTCCCCATCCTTTTATGTCCGACGCAGCAATCACCCTCACCAAAGAGGAACAGGCTGTCATCGACGCTCTGGAAAAGCTGAATGTCATTCAGCTCAACAACGTCGTTAAGTTCATGGAGAAGACCTACGGTATCTCCGCCGCCGCTCCGGTCGCCATGGCCGCCGCTCCCGCCGCTGGTGGCGCTGGTGCAGCAGCTGAGGACGACAAGTCGAGCTTCGACGTCGAGCTCGCCGACTCCGGCGCCCAGAAGATCGCCATCATCAAGGTGGTGCGCGAAATCACCCAGCTCGGTCTGGGCGAAGCCAAGGACCTGGTCGACAAGACCCCCGCCATGCTGAAGAAGGGTGTCGCCAAGGCCGAGGCCCAGGAAATGAAGAAGAAGATCGAAGCCGCCGGCGGCAAGGTCAACCTGAAGTAATCGACCTCCAACCTACGCTTTCAAAAACCCGGCCGTACGGCCGGGTTTTTTTGTGCCCCACTGTCTCACCGGCACTCTCCACCCGTTCGCCATTGCAATTCGCGGCGGAACTCCCGACAATGCCTGCGCATGTCCCACATCCTCCGCTCGTATCCGTTCCTCATACCCATGGTCGTGGCGATGTTGTCGGAAATCGTAAAAATGACCGTAGAGGGCATGCGCACGGGTGCCTGGCACGCCGGCATCTTCCGTTCGGGCGGCATGCCCAGCAGCCATTCGGCGTTCGTGACCTCGCTCGTCATCGTGGTTGCCAAGAAATCGGGGCTGCATTCCATCGAATTTGCCATCGCCTTCGTCTTCGCCTGCATCATCTGGTACGACGCCACCAGCTCGCGCCGCGCTATCGGAGAGCAGGCAAAAGTCCTGAACCGCCTCCAGCATTGGCAGCATTTGTCCGAACGGCTGGGCCACTCGCTGCTGGAAGTGCTGTGCGGCATCATTTTTGGCGCCATTGTGACCATGGTGGGCATTTGGTTGAGCTAGGAGGCAAAACCATGAAGTCCTAAAACAACTTGCAAAACCCAAAATGTACAGTACACTGTACCTGCAAACGCCTTCGTATCAGTGATCGGAATACAGCCGAAACTAGAAAAGAAGTCACGGGTGCATCATTATTCTTTTTCTTCTTTCTATTTATGGCTGATCAACAGATCACCTGCCGCGACTGCGGTGCCGCGTTCACCTTCTCTGAGGGAGAACAGGCTTTCTACCAGGAGCGCGGTCTCGCTGCTCCCCAGCGCTGCAAGGATTGCCGCAACAAGCGCAAGAACGAGCGCATGACGAACCGGGAAATGCACCCGGCCGTCTGTGCCAAGTGCGGCGCCCAGTGCGAAGTCCCGTTCAAGCCCCGCCCGGAGTCCGAAGGTGGACGCCCGGTGCTGTGCCTGAACTGCTTCAAGGCAGAAAAGGACGGCGCGCCCGCTGCATAAGCGACGTCTCCGCAACCAATGCATGAGGGGCCTTCGGGCCCCTTTTGCGTTGCGTGAAAATCGCATCCGGGTGCATGCACATGGCGGATGCCGGAAAAGGGCTTGAACATGCCGTACGATGCAGGTGAACGATCGTCTGTGCGACCCGTGACTGGGGACTGCGCATCCGCTACAATTTCCGCAATGTCTTTCAGCATTCGGCCGATTCGCGATGACCGGAAAACATCCCCGTCATTCGCGCGGAAGGCCCTCTCATTCTTCTCCAGGGCGGTCGAGCCGCTGCATAACCTGTATCTGTTGTCGCAGCGCAAGCACGAAGTGGAGGAGGAGCAACGCGCCAACCACGTCGGCATTTTGAAGAAGGCGCTGGCGGTGCTCATCGCCATCCTGTTCGCCGGTCTGCTGCTGGTGGGAGCGCTGCGCGTACTGCTGGCCATGAAGGTATTCTCCATTTCGCAGCTGGTGTCGGTGGCCAGCACCGAGCTTCCGGTGGACGACAACGGCTACACCAACGTCCTGCTGTTGGGCGAAGGCGGCGCCGACCACGAAGGCATCGATCTGACGGACACGCTGATGATCGCCAGCATCGACGCCAGACACAAGGAAGGTGTGGTAATGATCTCGCTGCCGCGCGACCTGTACGTGCTGAACACCGAACTGATGGGCAAGGGCCGTATCAACAGCCTCTACCGCAACTACAAGAGCTATCTCATCGGCCAGGGCACCGCGCATCCGGAGGCCGAGACGGAATCCCTGAAACAACTGGGTACCGAACTCGGCACGCTCACCGGCATTCCCATCCATGCGGTGATGAAGATCGATTTCAACGGCTTCATCCAGGCGGTGGACTCGGTCGGCGGCGTGGATGTGGACGTACCCGAGGACATCGTGGACCCCGAGTATCCGGGGCCGAACTACACCTTCGAAACGTTCTCCATCACCAAAGGCCCGCACCATTTGGACGGCGCAACCGCATTGAAATACGCGCGCAGCCGCCACTCCACCAGCGACTTCTCGCGCTCGGCCCGCCAGCAGCAGATCATCTCGGCAGTCGTGAAGAAGATGCGCGAGACCGGAACCATCAACAACCTCGGTAAAATCAGCGAACTCGTCGGCATCATCTCCAAGAACTTCCGCTCCACCCTCAACAGCCGTGAGCTTATGGGCCTGGCGCTGCTTGGCAAGGGCGTGGATACGACCAAGATCGCCAACATCCAGCTGAATGACCAAAACGGCCTCTACGGCTCGCTCATCCAGCCCGGCGGATTCCTGTACTCGCCGCCACGCGAGGATTTTGACGGCGCTTCCGTGCTGCTCCCGGTGTCCATCCCCGCTTTCCCGCTTACCTGGAAGCAGATCCGCACGCTGGCCGAAGTGGTGGTGCACCACCGCGACCTCTTCATGCAGCCCGCCAGCATCGCCGTGCTGAACGCCGACGCCAAGGAAGGTGCCGCCCGCAAACTCGGCGGCGAACTCTACCGCTACATGTTCAACGTAACCAGCACCAAGAACTACGACAAGAAGGCGACCCCGGCACGCGAAGGCTCGTACATCGTGGTGCGCCAGGCTCCGACCGCCGCCCCGTCTTCGGCGGCCGGTGCGTTGGATGAAGCCAAGGCCAAGGCCGCCAAGGCAAAGGCAACCGCCGACTATCTGTCCAAACTCCTGAATCTGCCGGTCTTCGACGGCACCGACGCCGCGGCGCTGGCCGACGGCAACGACGTCGCCATCGTGCTCGCAGGCGAATACACCTACCAGCCGCTGCAGGACATCGCCCTTTCCAAATAGACTCTCCGCCGCATGCTGACCCCCCGCGAAATCATCGCTGAGTCGTGGCGGATCACCACCACGGAACGTACCCTGCGCGGGTGGGGATTTTTCCGGACCATTTTCGCGCTGCTGCTGGACCTGAAGCTGCTCGCCTACCAGTTGTACTTTCTGTATTCGTGGGTCGCCGATAAGGAGGTGGGGCTGCTCGACGACTGGGAATGGCTCTACCACAACACGCCGCTCTGGGCGTTTCTGACCATCATCATCGGATTCCTGCTGCTGGTGCTGGTGGAACTCTTCATCCCCAGCCTCGGCGACGGCGCCATCATCGGACTGGCCGCCAAGGCGTACAAGAAGGAGAAGGTGGAGGGCGGATTCATCCTGGGTCTGTACAACTACTTTGCGATCCTGACGCTGCACGAGATCTTCGCGTTCAGCGGCATCAGCATTTTCATCACCGCGTGCTCACTGATCCTGCGCTACACCTCGGGCCTGCGCTGGGGACTGCTGGTGGTGGCGACGCTGCTGTGGATCATTTCGAGCATCTTGCGGTTCTTCGCGTCATTCAGCGAAGAAGGCGTGGTTATCCAGAAGCTGGGCGTGTTCGAGGCCGCCGGCCGCAGCATCAAGCTGACGGTCAGCTACTTAAGCCACATCGTCTTCCTGGCGCTGCTGATGATGGTCATCGGCCTGCGCATCGTCATCAACGCGGTGGTCATCATCGTGCTGCCCGCCGTCCTGTTCGGCCTCGGCACCGTGCTGACGCTGTTCCTGGCACCGGTGGTGGCGTGGACGATCATCGCCGTCGTGGGTCTCATCGCGGTGTTCTTCCTGGCCTACGGACTCACCTACCTCAACGTCTTCAAGCAGACGGTCTGGACGATCATGTTCATCGAGATGAACAAGCAGCGCGATCTGGACGCCATCGGCTGATTCCGCGACGTTCGGAAAAGCGTGTCGAGCGATGATCCCGGCGAAATTATTGACAGTGGACAATCGTTCACCTATTTTGGTGTACGTTCGTTCTTGATCCGCCGTAGCCCGTAAGCGAAGGCGGACATACCCCCCTCTTGTATGGCACTCACGCCGCACCAGCGCACCGTCCTGAATTACATCACGGAGTTCCAGAGCAAGCGCGGATACTCCCCGTCGCTGGCCGACCTGGCCATCGCGTTCGGCGTACGCAGCAAGAACTCCATCGCCAAAGTCATCAACACGCTGGCCGCCGAACGGCACATCGAGAAGGACCCGCGCGGCCGCATTAAGATCATCGCGGGCGCCAGCCAGGGCGATGACATGCCGGTCGTCATGACGCTGCCGCTATTCGGCCCCATCGCCGCCGGTTTCGCCGCGCCCGTGGAAGAGCATGCCCAGGAACAGATTTCTTTGGACACGTATCTCATTAAAGACCGTGCATCCACCTTTCTGCTGCGCGTGAAAGGCGACAGCATGATCGACGCCGGAATCCAGGAGGGTGATCTCGTCGTGGTCGACCGCGCCAAAGCACCGAAGATCGGCGATATCGTGGTGGGTATCCTGGACGGAGAATTCACGCTCAAGCGGCTGAAAAAAGATAAAGGCAAGTTCTACCTGCAGGCCGAGAACCCTGAGTACCCGGACCTGTTCGCGCTCGAGGAGTTGCAGGTGGCCGGCGTGGTCATGGGCGTGATCCGCAGGTACTAGTCTCCGCATCGCCATGGGAATCAAGCTCTACAGCAGCCGCCGGCAAGCGGCGGGGCAGCCGTGCTCCCCTTCCGCGATCGCGCATCTGGACGCCGATGCCTTCTTCGCGTCCGTCATCGTGCGCAAGCACCCGCAACTACGGGGCAAGCCGGTGTTCGCCATCGGCATGGGGGGCGGCTGCATCATTGCGGCCACCTACGAAGCCAAATCCAAGGGCGTGAAGACCGGCATGCCGCTGTTCGAGGCGCGCAAGCTGTGTCCGGGTGCCGTCGAAATGGCATCCGACTTCGCCGAGACCGGCATTGCATCGGCCCAGATCGAATCCATCCTGCGCGACGTGTGCCCCATCGTGGAGCAGATGTCGATTGATGAGTGGTTCCTGGATCTGGCGACCATGCAGGGCGGTATCCCCGCCGATCTGGCAGTCTGGGCCAAAGCCACCCAGGCCGACGTGCTGCGCCAGACCGCGCTGTCGGTGTCGGTGGGCGTGGGGCCCAGCAAGACGCTGGCGAAGATGGCCAGCGAGTACCGCAAGCCGGCCGGCGTGACCAACGTGCTGGATGCCGATATAGAGCGGTTCCTGCGCGACCGTCCGGCGGCGGCGATCCCGGGCAGGAGATAGCGCGTCAGACGCGTCAGAAAGAATC
>DAORHV010000006.1:0-13320 GCA_035438175.1 Candidatus Peribacteria bacterium | reverse complement strand
GCGCCAAGCGCTACAGGCTGGAAATCGAAAACCATTCGTTCCATACGGCCGGGACCGGCGACCAGTTCACGGGAAGCACCGCCCGTGAGACGCTGGACGTCAGCCGCGAATTCGTCGCCAAGCGCAGCATCCCGGGCGTCAACATGGCCATCGGCGCGTCGCGCGAAAGCGTGTCGGTGACCGGCGAACTCAACGCGTTCGGCGCCCGCCGCCAGGGCGGCATCATCTCGATTCCGCGCGCCGAATTCGAACGCATGCTCACCCAGGTGGGCACCCGCCAGGCGACAGAAACGACTATCAGCTTCACCGACGTCGCCGTGACGTTCACCGGTTTGCTGCCGGTCGGACCGCCGGCCGGCCTGCTGAATTCGCAGCCGACCCGCGCTGTCACCGACGCCCGCATTCAGGTGCCGGCCCTGCGTTTCGTGGAAGTCCCGCGCACCTGAAGCACGGCTTTCAGGAACGTTTTGCGATGATGCGGATTGCAGCCGTGTTTCTCGATGGCCGCGTAATGGCCGGGCGTGCCGTAGCCTTTGTGTACCGCGAAACCGTAGGCCGGATACTCCTCGCCCAGATCGCACATCAGCTTGTCGCGCGTGACCTTGGCCAGGATGGACGCCGCCGAAATGCACGGCTCGGACTGGTCGCCCCGGACGATGGAACTGTGCGGATGGTCGAACCAGAACGCATCGCGGCCGTCGACCAGCAGATACAGCGGCGACGCGCGCAAGGCCACCTCGGCCACGGCGGCCTGCATGGCCCGCTCGGTGGCGGCCAGAATGCCGATGCGGTCCACGTCCTGCGCCGACACGATGCCGACGCCGCACAGGCAGTGGCCGATGAGCCACTCGAACGATTCCTGGCGCTGCCCGGGCGACAGGAGCTTGCTGTCGGCGATGCGCACCGGCGGCTTGGCGCCGTCGGGAAGCGCGCATGCCCCGGCCACCACCGGACCCGCAACCGCGCCGCGTCCGGCTTCGTCGATACCGACCACGAACGTGCGGTCCTTCACCACGAGCTTGGGCACGGCGACGCTGACGGCGGACATGGCTGGAAGCCTAGCAGACTTCACGCGAGCCGCGTCAACGGCGCGACGGTTTTTTCCCCCAGCCCAGCCAGCTCCGCACGCGCCACCAGGCGCCGCTCCAGGTCTGCCGGGACGGCAGCAACCAGCCCGGTTTGTAGCGCTGCTGCATGTATTCCTCGAACGTCACCCACGTGAACAGCACCAGCACGTACAACGTGCCTTCGCCGGTGACCCCGGTAGTCCACACGAGTTCGCGATGCACCCAGATCAACAACCAGCCGAAGCCGGCGTACAGCCGGAAACGCGTCAGCATGAGCAGCAGCAGGGCGGTGTGGATCCACCACGAACTGGCCCATAACCAGGGCGCCAGCACCGCGTGACCGTCCCAGAAATTCATCAGCCACTGCTTCAGCACCGGATGTATGCTCATCACGTCCTGCTGGAAATGCGCGTACTGCGGCGCGAACGAACTCATCCAGGCGTCGCCCACCACGTAGCGCTGGTGCTGGTATTTGAACCCGAGCAACAGCAGCGCCCACGTAAGCAGCGACCAGATGCGCGGCGTCATGGACTCGCGGAAGAAATAGAACACGCCCAGCCAGATGGCCACGCCGCTGAACACGATGAATCCGAAGCCGTTGAACGTGGACAGCAGGATGTTGGTTTGGACGAAGATGAGGATCATGGCCGCCCAGCGCAGCCTCTTGTTGTAGACCAGCAGCACACCGACCGCGCATTGGCACAGGATGACCACCGATGCCAGGAAGTCCGCATACGGCAGCATGAACTTCAGGAATTCGCGGTAGCCTCGCAGCGTGAAGCCGCTGTCGAGCCAATAGTTGATATCCTGGGAGATCGGCACGATGCGGGCGCCGAAGAAGCTGTCGGTAAGTTTGAAGTACGACGCCGCCACGAAAAACAGACCCACGAAAATCTGCGCCACGCGGACCCACAGCCAATCCTGGGTCAGCAGACGCCGCGTTTTCGCCTGGAGCCGGCGCTTGGGTTTGGCGGGCATCAGTTGAGTTTGGAACGGAACCATTCGGCACTGGGGTCCAGCGGCACGTCGCAGGCGTTCTGCGGATCGAAGAAATGCTTCCCTTTGAATTCAGGGCTTACCCACGTCACTTTCCAGCCGTCCTGGGTGACGCGGCCGCACTGCACTTTTCTCGCCCACATGAGGCAGCTCATGAAATTGTGCATGGGGGCGCTGAACACCGCGCCTGGACCGACCGTGCTGGCCTGGACCCACTCCGACTTCACGTCGTCGCCGCCGTTGGGGTTGGCCGAGTAGACATCCATGCGGCACCAGCTGTCGGTGTACATGGCGCCCCACTGGGTGAATTTCTGCAGGCCGAAAAATCCGGGCAGCATCATGGCTGCTACGATCGTTCCGGCCACGACCCCAAAGCACACCGACCACGGCCTGAAGAGACTTGGCATACCGGGCCGGCGAAAGAAGGCCTCGCTCATGTTTGGCAGTAAGCGCTACGGTGTAAGTTTGCTCTTTCTCTCACCGTGCCGCCACTCCTCTTCGTAGACAACCCAGGCCAAAAGTGCCAGTACCCACAATGTGCCCTCGCCTGTCACCGCCGTAAGCCACACCAGCGTCCGCGTCAGCCAAATGAGCAGCCAAACCACACCGCCGTACAGACGGTACTGCGTGCACATGGCGAGCAATGCCAATGCGTTCAGCCACCACACGCCGGCCCAGACGAACGCCATGAACGGCGCATCCGCGGACCAGGCGACCGCGCGCTTGAGTTCGGGTGAAGTACTCATGACGTCCTGCAGGAAATGCGCTCGTTGTGCAGGAAAGGTTTCAATCCACGGATCGCCGGCAAACCAACGTTGGCGCAATACCAAGGCACCGATGAGAATGAGGCTGTAGGTAAGAAATCTCCAGCGCAGCACGCTCATCTTTGTGCGCAGAACGTAATATAGCGCCACCCAAACGCTGACCAGCGTAAGTGTAATGAAGCCAGGGCCGTTGAATGTTGCGGCCAGAACGTTGAGTTGTACAAACAGTAACAACCAGCCAGCCGCACGCGTGCCGAAACCAAAGACCAAACACAGGCCGGCAATGCCCTGCGAGAGGATGACTATCGTTCCCAATACGTCGGCATATGGCAGCATGAACTGCAGGAATTCCCGATACACGGGGAGCGGGAAACCACGGCTCAGCCACTGCTGCATGTCGAGTCCGATGGGAACCAACCTGGCACCGAAGAAGCTGTCGGTGAGCTTGAAGTACGCAGCAGCCACGAAAAACATGCCGATGAGCACGTCAGTCGCGCGAATCCACCTAGTGGGCTGACCGAAGAAGCGATTCAGTGACTCCATTGTTCAAGTTGGGAACGATACCATTCGCCGGACTGATCCGGGACATCGCATGCATTACCCGGTGCGTAGTACGACACGTACTTGAATACCGGATCAGCCCATTGCACCGTCCAGCCGTCTTGGGTCACCCGACCGCACTGCACCTGCTTGGCCCACATCAGGCAACTCATTTGGTTATGCATTGGCGGACTCCACGTTATTGGCGGACCTACAAGGCTGGCGATTACTTTTTCATGGAGCGCCTGGGGGTTCACATGCGGATTGTCGGAATAGGCCTGCACAACGCACCAACTGTCGGTGAACATGCCGCCCCACTGGGTGAACTTCTGGAATCCGAACAGCGACGGAAGCATGAGCGTGACCACAATGACTGCGATGACCGTGCCGAAAAACGCCGACCAGGCGTGCCGGTGAAAGTGATACTTGGACATGGGCTTACCGAACGTGGACGACTCCTCCGGCCACGGGATACAGATGGTCATGGAATTTCCAGTCGCCGGCTTGGTCGAACAGGAACGACCAGGCCTTGCCCTGCATCACCGGACGGCGCGGATCGAAAGCGCCGTTCTCGTAGACCTGGTGCGTCGGATGGTCGTTGGAGGCCGGCCAGAACGGGTCTTCGCCGTCATTGACCCAGCTGACCGTCTGCCCGGGCTTAATGGTCACTTCTTCGGGCGTGAACGCACCGTCCTTGTAATGAATGACCGCGGCGGCATCGTCGGGCGGCGCATCCGTGGCCGCGGCTTCGGATGACGCCTGCGCCTCCTCAGAAGACGAAGAAGACGACGCGGTTCCGGCGACCGACAGCACAGGGATTTTCTCCGAGACCGCGAACAGGCTGGTCAGCCCGTGCCACAGACCGCCGAAGAAACCGGTGACGGCATGCCATAGGCGCAGGAAGATGTTCTCCTGCGGAGGCGGCAGCAAGCGGGTGCCGTCCGGATCGCAGGACGCGCGGTACTCCTGGGGGAATTGCGGGCAATACTTCTGAAATTTCTCGTGCGGATACGACGTGCGCAGCATGGCCTCACCCATGTCGCGGTAGCAGCCGCTGCGCTGACCCTGGTAATCGGCCAGCAATCCGCAGACCTTCAGCGCGTCGGCTTCCTGGTCGTAGTTGAGCATGTTTTCAATCATGCCGGTGATGCAGTTGTCCTGTTCACCCGCCGGGAACGACTGGCACAACTCTATGGCATGCGGCACCAGTTCGGCTTCGGTGAATTTGTCGTCGCCCAGCATGACCTTCTGCCAGCCGGGGTTGCCGATCAGCTGGCCGATGCCGCGCGTGCAGGCGGGGCGCGATGCTTCGTCGGCATCCAGACAGGCGGCCGAGGCCTTGGCGACGTCGTTGTCATTGATGCGCAGCAGGAACGACGCCTGATTGTAGTAACACTCCCAGCGGTACTGCTGGTCCAGGTGGCTGCACGGACCCAGCGGATCCTTGGGGTTGAACACACCGTCGCGCGCCTCGCCGCGCAGGTACGAGTTGATGTTCTCCATGAACGAGCCTTGCCAGCAGCCCTGGCGCTTGAAGCCGGCCTCCGGCAGTTCGTTGCAACGCGCCAGCACGTCGTGTAAGTCGTAGGCGTACGACATCATGAAACCGTGGCCGACGCCGTGGTAACAGAAAAAACGCTGGTTCTCGGGCGCCGATTCGCAGACGCTGGTGGCGGCTTCGACCGGGCTCGGCGAATTGGCAAGCACGATCTCGAAGAAGCCGTGCTGGCATCCGTAGTAGTACTTGTTCGGACAGCGCAGGAACGCGTCGCCGGACGAACCGAAATCCTTGGCCAGCTGACGGCCGATGACGTGGGCCAGCTCGTGGCCGTCGGTATACACGGCATACTGGTCGTGCACGGTCATGATGTCGTCCAGCACGGTGGTGGCCAGCGTCGGTCCGCCCGACGTGGTAGCCGACCGCAGCATCGCTTCGGCGCAGTGATAGGACGGCGTGCACAGCGTGGCATAGCACCCCAAACGTCCGTCGGTCGTATCGGCGTTCAAGCAACCGTCGATGCCGTCCCGCACCGCCTGCAGATCGATCTCCTCTCCGCTGGCGGCATGCGCAACGGGCGTCCCAGCGGTTGCAACCGTGCAAACGGCGAGAGTCAGGACGAGGCCGACCAGAATACGCGTTCGCGTCATTGCGGACGGATTGTAGCATCGCCACGGCTACCTCTATACTCGCCATGCATTTCCCGCACCTTTCTTATGAAACTCTTCCTGGATACCGCCAACGTCGATCAAGTCGCCGAAGTCGCCGCCTGGGGCGTTTTGGACGGCGTGACCACCAATCCGAGCCTGGTCGCCAAGGAAGGGAAGGACTTCAAAACGGTCGTGCTGGCCATGTGCAAGCTCGTCCCGTGCGTCAGCGCGCAGGTCACCGCCACCGACTTCGAGGGCATGAAGAAGCAGGGCGAGGAGTACGCCAGCTGGCACAAGAACGTCTACGTGAAGGTCCCCATGACCGTGGAAGGCCTGAAAGCCATCTCGTACTTCAGCTCCAAGGGCATCCGCACCAACACCACGCTGGTGTTCTCGGCCGCCCAGGCCATGCTGGCCGCCAAGGCCGGCGCGACCATCATCAGCCCGTTCATCGGACGCTTAGACGACATCGCCGAGAACGGCATGACGCTCATCGCCGAGATCATGCAGATCTGGCGCCAGTATAACTTCCAGACCGAAGTGCTGGTCGCTTCGACGCGCCACCCGCGTCACATCGTGGACGCCGGCATCTTGGGAGCGCACATCTGCACCATCCCGTACGACGTGTTCATGAAGCTGCCCAAGCACAACCTCACCGACAGCGGACTGAAGAAGTTCCAGGAGGACTGGGAGAAAGTGCAGGCCGCCAAGAAGAAATAAAGAACCCCGTCATCCGCTCCCCTTTCGACTCATGCATATCGGACTCATCGGACTCGGCACCATGGGTGCCAACCTGGCACGCAACGCCGCCCGCAACGGCGCGACGGTGGCCGTGTATAACCGCACGACCGAGAAGACCGACGCCTTCATGGCGGCGCACAAGTCGGAGGGAACGTTCGTGGCCTGCCACACGCTCGGCGACATGATGAAAGCCCTCCCCGCCCCGCGCGTGGTGGTGCTCATGGTGAAGGCCGGACAGCCGGTGGACGACATGATCGAGGAGCTGACTCCCATGCTGGCCAAGGGCGACATTATCGTGGATGCCGGCAACAGCCTCTACCGCGATACCGAACGCCGCGAGAAGGCACTCTCCGCCAAGAACCTGCATTTCGTGGGCATGGGCGTGAGCGGCGGCGAGGAAGGCGCGCTGCGCGGCCCAAGCATGATGCCGGGCGGCAGCGATGCATCGTACAAGGTGCTGCAGCCGCTGGTGGAGAAGATGTCGGCCAACGACGGCGACGGAGGCAAGTGCGTGTCGCACATCGGACCGGGCGGTGCCGGACATTTCGTGAAGATGGTCCACAACGGCATTGAATACGGAATCATGCAGATCATCGCCGAGTGCTACGACGTGTTGCGCTCCATCGGGGGCTACAACAGCGAGCAGCTGGCCGAGACGTTCGAGTCCTGGAACATGCTCCCGGAGCTGCAGTCGTTCCTGCTGGAGATCACCGGCAAGATTTTCACGGTGAAGGACGGCGACTCGGGCAAGTACACGCTGGACATTATTAAGGACGCCGCAGGCCAGAAGGGCACCGGCAAGTGGACGACCGAGACGGCCATGAACTACGGCGTGGCGATCCCGACCATCAACGCGGCGGTCGACGCGCGCATTCTGTCCGGCAGCGCCGATCTGCGCGCCGCGCACGCCAAGTTCCCGTTCAGCATCGACATCCACGATCCGCTGCCCCGCCCGCAGAAATTGCGCTCGCTGGTGGCCGCCACCATGGAGCTGTCCGTCATCTGCGCCTACCTGCAGGGCTTTGAACTGATGCGCGTGGCCAACGAAGCCGAAGGCTGGAAGCTGAATTTGTCCGAAATCGCCCGCATCTGGAAAGGCGGCTGCATCATCCGTTCGGGATTCCTGAAGACGCTCGAACAGGCCTACGGCACCGACAAGAACTTGTCGCAGGCCGGCTGGGAAGCCGTCTACGCCCGCTTTGCCGGCGAACGCCAGCTCGACTGGCGCCAGGTGGTGGAGATCGGCGTCAGCCGCGGCGTGCCGATGCCCGCCCTCAGCGCGTCGCTCGCGTACTACGACACGCTCATCCGCAAGCGCCTGCCCCAGAGTCTCATCCAGGCACAGCGCGACTTCTTCGGCGCGCACACCTACGAGCGCACGGACAAGCCGGGCGTGTTCCATACCAAGTGGGAGGCATAAAGCCCGCGGACGTTCCCGCCTGATTCCGAAGACTCCAAGGACTCCTTGGACTCCAGGGATCAGCCTCCTTCCGTCGTGACTTCCTCGCGGCGCTGCTCTTCGGTGGCTTTGTGTTCCTGTTCGCCCTGCTTGGCCATCTGGGCGGCGTCCGGCCGCACGTCGGCGGCGGATTCCTTGGCCTGAGCCAGCTCCTGCTCGCGGGTCTTGGTGCCGGCTTTGCCGGCGTTCTTCTGTTCCTGTTTGCTGTCCTTGTCCTTCTTATCCTGCGCTGCCTTCAGGCCATCCAGCTGCGCGCGCAGCGACTGGAGCTTGGCGGAGTTGTCGATTTTAATGGCCTGCTTGGCCAGCTGGTCCTTGCCGTCCTTGCGCAGCTTCTCGGCCAGTCCTTTTTGCTTCCGCGCGGAACCGGCCTCCATGCCCTTTTGGGTGGAGAGACTCAGCTCGAAGTCGTCATCGGAGGAGAGCATTGGAAGTCACTCTAGCACAAAGCGCGGTTGCAGGCTGCTACGAGCATGGATGGGACTCCGAAGACTCCGAGGACTCCGACGACTCCGAGGAATCCCTGCTATTCTATGAACGTGCCCCTGTAGCTCAGTGGATTAGAGCATCTGGCTTCGAACCAGAGGGTCGCAGGTTCGAGTCCTGCCGGGGGCACCACCAAGAAGCTTGTATGCGCAACTGCGCAGGTGCCGAATAAAGCTTGTCAAATAGCCGTGCCATCGATGCAGGAAATGCTCCACCATTAAATTTGCGTTATAAATCTGCAATCTTCACATAAATCTAAATGTCTATTTTTAGGCATTTAAATTGACACTTAAAATTCTAAAATGTATAATTAGCCTAATTCCTTCATATTTCAATGAAAGTTAGCAATTTCCAAATTAAGAATTTTAGAAACATCTTGAGAGCAAACGTGGATTTTGAAAACATTAATTTATTCACAGGAAAAAACTCGAGCGGTAAAACAAATATGCTGCTTGCAATTTGCAATGCACTAAATTCAAAAACTGACTTTGGGCAAGTGTTTTATGAAAACGTAGTTACCCTGGGAAAGGGCATAAAACATACTTCTTTTAAAATTACGGTCGATAAACCCGGAAAGATGACAATGCAAAAATTCTCCAGAGAGAATAAATCTCGTTTGGTATCAATCGAAACGGATAAATTCATCTTTGAGAATTTAGTCGCAAAGAAAACACTCATGTCGACATGTCAAAAGTTATTTTTTACTGGAAAATACAAAACTAGAGAATCTGCAAAAATTGCAGACATGCCGGACATTGAGGCCTTCATGAAATCAGAAGACGTAAATGAAATGAGGGAGGCGCTAGTATATTCAGCAAAAGAAAATGAGAATCAAGACAATTCCTTCATGGGCAGGTTATTGGAAACTCCTACGCATGAAGACTCCTCTGATTTTTTGGAAATTTTTAATAGAAGCAAAGAGCGCATTTGGTGCTCCTTTACCGATGACACACAGAGTTTTAGCTCATCGCTTATTCTTAAGTATGTTACTCAGAGAGTAGAGAACCCTGAAGAATATGAATTAATTATTAAGAGACTCAAGGACCACAAGCCAAGATTTGGCGATATTAATAAATCGAAATTTGTATATTTAATTGCGGATATTCAAAAAAATCGCAAGCAACACTTAAAGTTTAAAAATGATCTGAAGCTCTATTCGGAAGGCATCGTTGAGGATGTAAGAGTGTGTACATCTGGAGCTCAGAGAGGGCAAGTAATTATTGATGCGCCAAACACACCTACTGGTATCCAGTATCTTTCTGCTGGTACCGCCGTTGTTGTTTTCTTTATTACATTAAAGAACTGGCTGGATTTGGATTTTAGAGATAAATCTTACTTAGCACCTACGATAATGTTTTTCGATGAAATTGACTCAATTGTTCATGCATCGATTATTCCTATTTTCGCCGATCTTTTAAAAAGCATTTCAAAGAAAGTACAACTATTTATCTCAACGCATTCTCCACATTTTATTGATGAATTTGAGAAGCAAAATATTTATTACTTGAAAGATCTAAGCTCTATCCCTGATAACGCTAAAGAGCGAACTCAAAATATTTACAGTTACCAGGCAATTTTGAACCGACTGCCTTCCAAGCACAGAGGGTTGATGAACAAGCCAAACTCACTTTTGTTTGTTGATGGCCTAATTGATGCCATTTTCCCACTTACCCAATGAGCCTGTGCGTGTTTGTGGGCGAAGGTAAAAGCGAGGGTATTTTTTTTAGAAACCTACTCCAAGCACGCTTAAATTTTGCTGCGCAAACTGCAAAGCAACCCATGTTTTATAAAAGTAGTTGTGGAAGAAAGCATTGGCTATTTGCCCATCCTCGGTTAGTAGGCCAGTATTATTCAGGTGGCAAAAAACTGCTTGAGAAATCTGAAACTTATAAAAACTGCATGCCTAAAGTCTTGAATCATCTACCATTGCTTCCTCGAGGATGCAGCGTGCACTATAGAATTTTACGTGATTTAGATAACTGCCAAGATCTTGCGTATCAAAAAAAGGTACGCGAAAAGATTCTGAAAGTCGCAGACCCTCACAGAGTTTATAACGGCAGTGGAGAAACCATTCACATTGGCTTTTGCAACCGTGAGATTGAATCCTGGTTCATTGCTAGTAGTGAGCCTGGCTCGCCTTGGTTTGATCAACAAAAAAGTGAAGAAATTCGCCAAATTTTTAATGAAAACCCAGATGAAATTCGTAATCCCAAGGAAAAACTGAATGAAGTACTAATCGCTGAATACCAGGATAATACAACCGCAATCGCGAGTCTTTTTGGCCAGAACTTTGATGTTACATTGGCAAAAAGCAGATCTCCTTCTTTTGCTGATTTTTACGAAACCTTTGCAGGATTAATTTAGGATCAAACTTTATTAATCCGATGCTCCATCTTGTCTCTCTTCGTCTTCAAGTACTTCTTCTGCTTGTCGCTGGTCGGCTCGATTTCCAGCGGTACTTGTTCCTCGATGCACAAACCGTAGCCGTCCAGACCTACGATTTTCTTGGGGTTGTTGGTCATGAGCCGCATTTTGCCCACGCCCACGTCGCGCAGGATCTGGGCGCCGATGCCGTACTCGCGCAGGTCGTCGGGTAAGCCCAGTGCGCGGTTGGCTTCCACCGTATCCATGCCCAGGTGCTGGAGTTCGTAAGCGCGGATCTTGTTGGTGATGCCGATGCCGCGGCCTTCCTGGCGCAGGTACACGATGACTCCCTTCCCTTCGTCCTGGATCATCTTCATGGCTTTGTGCAGCTGTCCGCCGCAGTCGCAATGGAGCGACGCGAACACGTCTCCCGTAATGCATTCGGAGTGCATGCGCACCAGCGTGGGTGAATCCGGCGTGATGTCGCCCTTGATCATGGCGATATGCTCCTTGCGATGAAGCAGGTCGCCATACACCGCGATGGTCCAGTCGCCGGTTTCGGTTTCCAGTGTCGTGGACGCCTCCTTGCGGATGAGCGTCTCGGTCTGGCGGCGGTAGGCCACCAGCTCGCCCACCGTAATGAGCGGAATCTTGTGCGTGGCGGCGAACTCGGTGAGCGCCGGCAGGCGCATCATGGTGCCGTCGTCGTGCATGAGTTCGCTGATCACCGCGCCCGCTCGCAGTCCGGCCAGGCGGCACAGATCCACCGACGCCTCGGTGTGGCCGGTGCGCCACAGCACGCCGCCGTTCTCGGCGCGCAGCGGGAACACGTGTCCCGGACGCGACAGGTCGGCGGGCTTGGCGCCCGGATGGATGGCGGTGAGGATGGTGTGTGCGCGGTCGGCGGCCGAAATGCCGGTGTCCACGCCCTCGGCGGCTTCGATGGTCACGGTGAAGGACGTCCCGCGCTTGCTGGTATTGCTGTCCACCATGGACGGCAATTGCAGCTGGTCGGCGATCTCGTTGCTGAGGGCCAGGCACACCACGCCGCCGGTGTGGCGGATGATGAACGCCAGCTTCTCGGCGTCGGCATGCTGGGCGGCCAGCACCAAATCCCCTTCGTTCTCGCGGTCCTCGTCGTCCACGACGATCACGAAACCGCCGGCGCGCAATGCGTCGATGGCCCCGGTGATGCGGGAGAATTGGCTCTTCATGAGAGCGTCAGTCTACCACACGCGATGATCGCTAGGCAGCCAGCGCGCTCTGCAGGCGGGCCATGTCGTCGTGAACCTGGCGCAGGCGCTCGGCGATGTCGCCCAGTTTCTGCACGCGCGGCAGCACCTCGTTCATGCGGGTCTCGATGTCCTTCACGCGGTTCACGAGATCGCGCAAATCCTCCGGGCGCTCCATCTGCTCCAGTGCGTTCATATGCTCGCGCAGGGTGCTGGCGGCCTGTTTCACGGTGTCGACGTTCATGGATATGGGTGTAAGAGTTATATATATTATACAATATTTTACTCCATTTGACAAAAAGGGCGGCTGAGCCGCCCCTTAGTCTTTCTTTCAAGGAATTAATGCCACTGGAGCACGTATGTCAGGCGCTTGGTGGCGCTGTGCTTGCGGGTGATGCCGATGGTATAGGTGCCTTCGGTCAGTTGGTACGGCTTGGCATCGCACTCCGGTCCGGCGAAACCGAACTGGTCGAATTCCTTGGGCGTGTAAATGATGCACGTCACCGGCTCGCTGCTCGTCGCCTCGACGCTCACGGACGCGGCCTTATCCAGCGTGAAGGTGTACCAGTCGGCGAATTCGTTGGATTCCAGGGTGGCGGTCTTGGTCTTGTTCTGCGTCAGCGGGACGGCCTCCATGAATCCGTCGTTGCCGTCGGTGGCGGCCTGCTTGAACGCGGCGACCGAATAGAACGCGTCGGCCACGGTCGGCTGGATCTGCAGCTGGTACTTGCCCGGACGCAGCGCGGCGGACAGCGTGCACGTCTTGGGATCCTGCATGCCCAGGTAGTACTCTTCGGTGAAGCCGTCGTCATCCAGGAGGTACAAGCGGCAGCTGACGTCCGACGCATAGAACCCGGTGATGCCCACGTTCACGGTCATCATGGTTTTGGCATCTTTGAGTTCGAACAGATAGGCGATGGGCTTCTTCTTGGTGAACTGCCCTTCCTCACTGAACGGGAAGACGACGTTCTTGATGATCGGCAGATCGGCAGCCGCGCTGCTGGACGACGAACGTCCCGACTCCATGGCGGCGATACTGCTGCTGGAAGCGGCCTCCATGGACTTCTGCTTGGAAAGCGCGGTCATGGCGCCGACGAGGTACGCGGCGGCCTCGCCGCGGGTCAGCGGCTTCTCGGGGCTGAAGCGGGTCGCCTCCATACCGGCGATGGGCAGGATGCCGTTGATGTACCCGGCGCTCAGGTACTTGGAGTACCAGGCCGACGTGGAGATATCCACGAACTTGATGACGTCTTTATCGAACTCGGTGAGGTTGGGGACTTCCAGGCCCAATACCAGGAACGTCATTTTCAGCGCTTCGGTGCGGTTGACCGGGTTGCCGGGCTTGAAGGTTTTGTCGGCGTAGCCCTGCACGAATCCATGTTCGCGGGCGGCGGCGTCGCAGACGTAGATCTCGTACCAGCTGCCGGATTCCACGTCGGAGAAACATCCGGCGTAGATGGCTTTGGGCGTGCGGCCGGCGGCGAGGTAGGCCATCTTCAGGAATTCGGCGCGGTTGACGGTAC
>DAORHV010000005.1:0-14162 GCA_035438175.1 Candidatus Peribacteria bacterium | reverse complement strand
GAACCGATTTTTACCCTTTCATTTTTCGGAGGCGGGGAGTATACCTGGCCAAACTCTGTCCCATGAATGAATAAGGAAAAGCTCATCCTCAAGGCAGACCTCTTCCTGAAGAACAAGCAGGAGAAAGAGTTGCGACAATTGCTGTCGCACCAGGATTTCCATGTCATCGCGCAGGTCATCGACGGATTGCCGCGCGGCCGCCGCAAAACCTTCGCCACGCTGCCGCCCGAGAAGCAGGCCGAGGTGGGCTTGGTCATTTCCGAAATCAGCAAGAAGCAGATTTTCCCGCGCCTGAACGACGACATGATCGCGCGCTTCCTGCACTTCAACGACGAAGACGACGCGACCGACATCCTGCAGTTCCTCACCGCCACCCGCCGTACGATGATCCTGGCGAAGATGAAGGAGGAGAAGCGCCGCAAAATCGAGAAGCTGCTGAAGTTCGGCTCCGAGACCGCCGGCGGTCTCATGGATCTGAACTTCATTCTCATCAAGCCCGAATTCACGCAGAAGGACGTCATGGAGAAGGTGCGCCGCCACATGGAACTGCAGAAGCAGATCCCGTCGGTGCTGGAAGTCGACGAACACGGCCGCGTGAAAGGGTTCATCCCGCACCGCAACCTGCTCCTGCTCACGCCCGAATCAACCGTGGAGGATCTGGCCCAGTCCATGCCCACGGTATCCCATCGCACCGACCGCGAGCGCGTCATGCAGAAGATGTCGCGCATGCGCTCCGAAGTGCTGTGCGTGGTGGACGACGAAGAGCAGGCACTGGGCGTCATCCATATGCGCGACCTGCTGAAGGTCGCCCAGGCCGAGGCCACCGAAGACATCTACCGCTTCGCCGGTGTGGACGTGGAGGAGCACGCGCTGGACCCGGCGTTGTCCAAGGTGAAGCGCCGCTACAACTGGCTGATCATCAACCTGGCGACCGCGTTCCTGGCGTCGTCGGTGGTCGGCTTGTTCCAGGGAACCATCGAGAAGATGGCGCTGCTGGCCGTGTACATGCCCATCGTCGCCGGCATGGGCGGCAACGCCGCCACGCAGTCGCTGGCCGTCGCCGTGCGCGGACTGGCGCTCGGCGAACTCGACCGCGGCCGCGCCAAGAAAGTGATTCTGCGTGAGGCGACGGCCGGCACCATCAACGGTCTGATCACCGGCACCATCGCAGCCGGTACGGCCGTGGCGTTCCATGCCCCGCCGCTGCTGGGTTTGGTGCTGTGCATTGCCATGATCTGCAACATGCTCGTGGCCGGATTCTTCGGTACGCTCATTCCGCTCATCCTGAAGCGCCTGAACATCGATCCGGCCACCGCCAGCTCGGTGTTCGTCACCACCTGCACCGACGTGTGCGGGTTCTTTGTGTTCCTGGGGCTGGCGACACTGCTGCTCGTGTAGCGTCCGCGCGGTGCGCAGAGGGTTTCCAAATGGCTTCCAGCCAACGGATTCACGGCACGGCCGCATTGCGTCCGGAGGCGTTTTTTGGTATACTGTTTCGATATGTCCACGTCCATCCGTCAGACGGCTACACGCGCATTGCTCACGCTGGGCATCGCGTGCGCGACCGTTTTCGTCGTCGGAATGCAGAACGTTCAGGCCGCCACGCCGGCATGTCCGGCGTTGCAGAAGTACTGTCCGGGCGCCGGCGGCTGCATCGGGGAAGGCGATTTGTGTCTCTTGGAGCCCACGCCGGGCGGCGTGTCGTATATCCCGGCCAGCGCGGCTTCCAGCATGGGTGCGTTCTTCTTGTACATCAACCAGGGCATCTGGGCATGGGCGTTCGGCGTGGCCATCGGCATCACGGTGCTGAACGGCACGTTCGCCGGATTCCAGATCATGCTCGGCAACCGCGAGGCGGGCAAAGAGCGCTTCATGTGGTCGACTATCGGACTCCTGATTCTGCTCCTGTCCGGAACCATTCTCGCGTTCATCAACCCGGCCGGTTTCACCAGCGCCTGATGCGTAAATTTCTTCCCGCATCGGCCGGACTCCTGCTCCTGTTGCTGCCAGCCGCCGCGCAAGCTCAGCTGCCGTGGGTGTACTGCGGCAACCTTCCGGGCTGCACACCCGGCTTCGCCGAGCACATTACCGGCGCCATGACCCAGCTCATCATCCGCTTCGACGTGTACGCCTACATTTTGGGAGCGCTGTTCGTGATGATCGGCGGCGGCATGATCGTGCTGTCGGGATTCTCGGAGGAAATGGTGAACAAGGGCAAGCAGACCATCACGTGGGCTCTCATCGGCGTGTTCATCGGCAAGTTCGCCTCGCTCCTGGTGAGCTTCGTCACCATGGAAGCCAACAGCGTGGGCAGCGGCGAACTGGTCGTCGCGGTCATCAACACGGCCATCGGTTCGGTGCTCGATCTGTTCCGCGTCGGCTTGTTCGGCGTCGTCATCTACTGCGGCATGCGCATGGTGGTGGCGCGCGGCAAATCCGATGAACTGGAGAAGGCGCGCAGCGGGCTCATCTGGGCCGCCATCGGCGCCATCATCATCAACCTCGCGCAGGTCATTACCAACGCCATCGCCACGCTATGAAACGCCTCCTCACCCTGCTCGGCTTACTCGCCGTTCCGTCGACCGCGCTGGCCGTCAGCATCAACGATTACGGTTGGAACTGCGCGGGTTTCCTGCATTGCGGCGACGGCTCCGACGCCGTGCAGACCATCACCACGAACATTACGATCGGCATCGTTTCCACCATCTCGGCGCTCGCGGTCATCGCGGTGCTGTACGGCGCCATCCGCATGGCCACCTCGCAGGGCGGCGAAGGCAAGGAAGCCGGCAAGAAGGCCATCATCTGGGCATCCACCGGCATGGTGCTCGCCATCCTGACCGGCGGCATCATCCTGTATGTCACCCAGCTGATCTTCGCGATCTCCACCTCCTGAGTTTGTTAGGAGCGCTTCGGGGCTTGTGCTAGTCTCTTTTTCGTGTCTTCCCGCCAGTACGTCACCACCGCCATCGACTATCCGAACGCGGCCCCGCACATGGGGCACGCGCTGGAGAAAATCCTGGCCGACGTCACCGCGCGCTGGTTCCGTTTGCGCGGCGACCAGGTGCGCTTCCAGATCGGCACCGACGAGCACGGCATTAAAATCCAGCAGACCGCCGAGCGCGAAAAGATCACGCCCAAACAGTTGGTCGACCGCAACGTGCCGTTGTTCCAGGAGCTCTACAAGCGCCTGAACATTTCGTGCGATCTGTTCATGCGCACGTCGGACCAGCAGCTGCACTGGCCGACCGTCACCGAACTCTGGAAGAAGCTGAAGAAAGCCGAAATGCTCGAGAAACGCACGTACGTGGGTCTCTATTGCTCGGGCTGCGAGCGGTTCATCACCAAGAAGGAGCTGGTCGACGGCATGTGCGACATTCATAAGCGTGCGCCGGAGGAAGTGAAGGAAGAAAACTGGTTCTACAAAATGAGCAAAGACACCGCGAACCTGCGCGATCTGCTTACCGGTTCGTGGGACAAGGAGCAGTACCGCATCGTGCCGAAGTACCGCGAGAACGAAACGCTGGCGCTCTTGGACCAAGGCCTGGAAGACGTATCGTTCTCGCGTCCGAAATCCAGTCTCAGCTGGGGCGTTCCGGTTCCCGACGACGCCGACCAGGTGATGTACGTGTGGTGCGACGCGCTGACCAACTACATCTCGGGCATCGGTTTGCTTACGGATCACGCGCAGCCCGAATGGTGGAATGACGCCCAGGTGACGCACGTCATCGGCAAGGACATCGCCCGCTTCCACGCGCTCATCTGGCCGAGCATGCTCAAGCATGCCGGCATCCGCACGCCCGACCAGCTGCTGATCCACGGATTCCTGACCAGCGAAGGCGAAAAAATGAGCAAGTCGCTGGGAAACGTGGTGGTACCCGATGATGTGATTTCCAAGTACGGCGTGGATGCGCTGCGCTTCTACCTGAGCCACGAGATCCCGGTCGGCAACGACGGCGACTTCAGCTGGAAGCGTTTCGGCGAACTGTACGACGCCAAGCTGCGCAACCAACTGGGCAACATGCTCAACCGCGTTTTGGTGCTGCTGAAGAAAGACGGCGGCGTAGTGAAGTTCGACCGTGCCAATCCGCAGGCCAAAGCACTGGAGGCCGAGTGGCAGACGTACGCCAAGGCGATGGACGCTCACGAGGTGCACGCAGGAGTGCAGGTCGTCACGAACCTCATCAGCGTGCTGAACGGCGCGTTCAACGACGCCGCGCCTTGGAAGCTGAAAGAAGACCACGACCTGCGCATTTCCACGCTGGGCGCGTTTTCCGAAAGCCTGCGCCATGCCGCGCTCATGTTGCTGCCGTTCATGCCCGACACCGCCCAGAAGATCAGCCGCCAGCTTGGCGTGCCGTATGCCGAAAGCATGCTGGAGAAGTCGTTCGTCATCACGCCGCAACTGCGCTCGTGGGGAGGTGCCGAAGGCTGGAACCAGTCGGGTGAGCCGAGCATCCTGTTCGCGCCTGTAGAGGTGGAAGCCGCAAAATAACCGGGATATTCGGCGCGGACGCGAATTGTGGTATACTACGATTGCTCTCGAGATCTGAAGGCGAAGGCACATCACTGTTCCGATGCATTCTGGAGACCGAAGGAGCGGGGAGCGATTACATCTTTCCACCTTTTGTTATGTTCGATCCCATGGCCGACCTGGCAAACCCGGGCAGCGATGATCCGTTGGCTCCGTCTTCCAATTTCGGTGCTCCGGCACCCCAGCAGCGTCAGCCCCGCCACGGCGGAGGAGGACGTCAGGGCGGAGGCGATCCGGGCCGTTACGGCGAGGAGTTGCACTCCGTGACCATCCGCGCCCGCCAGCGCACGTTCTACATCGACCTGAAGCAGTCGTCGAACGGCAAGTTCGTGAAGGTGTCCGAGAAGTCGCGCGGCGGCCAGAAGACCACCATCATCTTCGATATCGAGGATCTTCCGCAGTTCATCGCGGCCCTCAACGAGATGCAGACGAAGATCTAAGGACTCCGACGACCCCAAGGACTCCTGAAAAAAGCGGCTAAAGCCGCTTTTTTCGACTCCAAAGAAAGCTGTTTCTTCGGAGTCATTGGAGCCTTGGGAGTCCGGCGGGTTACTCGGTGGGCAGCACGTACCCGTTGATCAGCGGGTTGATCAGCATGGTCTGCCAGGCGATCTTGGCCGATTCGGCGCGCGTAATCGCATTGCCCGGGCGGAACGTGCCGTCGGGATAACCCGAGGCGATGTCGTAGGCCACGGCCAGATCCAGCGTCGGGCGGAACCAGGCGTCCGCCTGCACGTCGGAGAACGTCCGCGTGGCGCCCGAGGCACCGGGCGGCAGTTGCAATTGGGCGGCCAGCGCGAGCATCTTCAGCGCTTCGGCACGGTTCACCGGTTGATCGGCCTGGAACGTGCCGTCGGGGTAGCCTTGCACGATGCCGTAGTGCGCGGCGGTGTAAATGACGCGGCGGCGCAGCGACGTGTCGGCGTCTTCATGTTGCTGCGGGATGCTGAGCACGTCGGTGAAACGCACCGGCACGTCGATGGTGTTGTCGTTCAGCGCGGTGCAGGTGGAGAGCAGCGCCATCTTCAGGAACTCGAAGCGCGTCACCGGCTTGTCCGGCTGGAACGTGCCGTCGGCGTAGCCGCCGACGATGGGGTTCATCTCCGGCTGGATCAGCGTGCGCTGCAAGCGTGCGACATACGTGGCGCTCCAGTGCTTACCCATGTCGGACAGCGGCTCCGCCAGTGTGCCGAACGACAGGCATGCGCTCTCACGCGGGTTGGTGCCGGCCGCGATTTCGTCCTTGTCGGTCTTCCCGTCGCGGTCGGTGTCGGCATTCAGCGGGTCGGTGCCTTTGGCGTATTCGTCGGCGTTGGTCACGCCGTCGCTGTCGGCGTCTTCAATCGCGCCTTTGGGTGCTGTTGTGGCGGCGGCCAGGCCGGTCTGCTCCTCCCATTCGTCAGGCAGATCGTTGGCGTTGGCGTCTTTGGCCGAGTTGGCATTCAGCGGGAACGGGTCCTGGGCGTCGTTCACGCCGTCGCCGTCGGTGTCAGCTTTCTTGGGGTCGGTGCCGCGCAGCGCTTCCACGCCGTTGTTCCAGCCGTCGCCGTCGGCATCGAAGGTCATGTCGTCGGTTTTATCCAGCGGGTTGCGCTTGGCTGCCACCTCCGAGCCGTCGGACTCGCCGCCGCCGTCGGTGTCGGCGTTGAACGGGTCTGTTTCCCCCGGGTCCATGCTGCCGTTACCATCGGCATCCTCGCGGATATCCGGAATGCCGTCGCCGTCCATGTCGCGGTCGGCGGCAAACGCCGGGTGTACGCTCGCGGACAGCAGCAGCACGATGGCGGACACGGAGAGCAGGCGGCGCATACGGTTAGAGGGAAGGGGATCGCAGGCCGCGGGCGTATGCGGCTCCCTGCATCGGCTTTTTGCCGGCCGGCTGCAGGGACAGGACGTACAACGTGGTCGAGCCGGCACACGGCACCGGATACGCATCGGCGTGCGGAATGAGGCTCGTTTCCAGCAGCTTCATATCGTTCCAGCTGACGCCCGGCCACGGCGTCAGCGCCCGCACGCGACGATCGATGTCGGCGGCGGACATGGCCGCCGGGTCCACGACGCCGTCGGTGCGCGACAGCTTGCGGCAGAACGTGGCCTTGGATGCATCCTGCGGGACTTCCTTCAGCGGCTTGGCCAGCGTGGAAAGCAGCAACGCCGCGCCGGCGGCGGCCAGCTTGTCGTGCAGGGCGGACGTGGTTTCGCGTTCCTCCAGCGGCAGTTCCGTCTGGCCGAGCACCGGACCGGCGTCCAGCTCCTTCACCATGCGCTGCACCGTCACGCCGCTCTTGGCATGGTTCAGCAAGACGGCGTGCTGGATCGGCGAAGCGCCGCGCAGCTCCGGCAGCAGCGAGGCGTGCACGTTCACGGGTGCCTTGGTCGCGAAATCCAGAATCTCCTGCGACAGGATCTGTCCGTACGACACGGCCACCAGGAAGTCGGGTTTCTCCATCTTCCCGGCGAGCTCCTTCCATTCGGCGTTGATCTTGACGGGCTGGAAGACCGGCAGGCCCAGACGCTGCGCCAGCGTCTTCACCGGCGGCGGCGTGAGCAGCTGCTTGCGGCCCACAGGCTTGTCCGGCTGCGTGATGACCGCCGTCACGCGAAAACGCCCGTCGCCGGACAGCGCTTCGAGGCAGGGGAGCGCGAATGCCGATGTTCCGCAGAAGACGACGGAGAACGGTGACACGGCGCTTATTATAGCCTACTGCTGTATGATGGGCGCATGGTTTCGCACCGACCCCAGTCCGCCGCCAACATGATCCGCTCCATCGTGGGCGGCGTGGCGCGCGAAATTCCACCGGACGTGGCGCAGATCGTGAGCATCACGGAAGTGGTGGTCAGCCCCGATGTCGCGCATGCCACCGTGTACGTCACGGCGCTTACCAACGCCAAGGAAGCCTCGGACTGGCTGCACCGTAACGCCGGCCGCAAGGTGAAGCCGCTCATCGCCAAACAGCTGAACATCTACACCGTGCCGTCGCTCAGGTTCGTGGTCGACACGCGACCGGAAAAAGCCAACCGCATCGACGAGTTGCTGCGATAACCGCACCCGCGCCGCGAGAACGTAACGTTTTTTGTCGTACGTACCATCCCGTCATATCCTTCGAACCTGGCAAGGCCAATGCGGTTGAGCGATGCGTGGGCGGACACTACCATCCATCCCTTATGTACGAACGCCAGAACGTCGACCGGGCCGTGGAAATCTTCCGAAAAGCCAAGCGCCTGTGCTGCATCTGCCACCGCAATCCCGACGGTGACGCCATCGGGTCCCTGATCGCCATCGGCGCGCTCCTGGAGCGGCAATACCCCGATACGCCGGTCGAGCTGTATTGCGTGGATCCGTCGCCGCCGACGTTCCATTTCCTGTCCGCCGCGCTGCGCGTTCGCCCCGACCTGACGCCGCGCGACGGCGACGCGTACGTGTTCGTGGACTGCGCCGAGCCGCACCTGACTGAATTCCACGAAGAGCTGCCGCGTGTGTTCGACGGCACGTACCCGACGGTGTGTTTCGACCATCACTATTCCAACTCGCAGTTCGCCACGGTGAATTTCATCTATCCCGATATTTCTTCCACCTGCGAAGTGCTGGTGGGCTTCGCCGATTTCCTGGGCTGGGAGATCGATGCCGACGTCGCCACCAGCTTGCTGCTCGGCGTCTACACCGACACCGGCGGACTGCTGCACAGCAATACCTCGGCCCGCGTGTACCGCACGGTGGCCCGTCTGCTCCGGAGCGGCGCGCGCCAGCAGCTCGTCGTGAAGAGCGTGTTCCGCACCGCCAAGGTCTCTACGCTGCGGCTATGGGGGCGCGTATTGGAGAAAATCTCGGTCACCAGCGAGGGTGCCGCCGTTTCGGCGCTGACCGAAGGCGATTTCCGCGCCACCGGAGCCGAATACTCCGAACTCACCGGTGCCATCGATTACGTGAACGCGGTACCCGGCATGAAGTTCTCCATGGTGCTGGCCGAACGCGCAGGCAAGGTGAAAGGATCGCTGCGTACGCTCCGGGACGATGTGGACGTCTCGTCCATGGCTCAGAAATTCAACGGCGGCGGCCACCGCAAAGCGGCGGGCTTCTCCATGACCGGGAAGCTGCGTCCGGAGACGCGCTGGAACGTCGAGTAAGCCTTAGGTCGTCGGATCGCCGGCCGGTGCGTCATCGTCGTTGTTGCCGTCGGCGTCGTTGTCGCGCTGCTGTTGTTCGAGCGCCTTCTCCTTCTCTTTGCGGCGCAGGACTTCTTCCGGCTTGGTGGTGATGATGCTGTGTTCGTTGGGCGACGCCACGACCTGGATGGCCACGTGGGTGTTGCTGGCGAACAGCACACCTTGTCCCACTCCGGACCCGAGCAGCAGGTATTTCTCTCCTTCGGTGAGGTAGAACAGTTTGGCCAGGTTATCGACCGACGCCGCCGATTGTTTCAGCAGCAGCTGGAGCGATGTGTTCGAGATGATCGGCTTGCCGTACGGGGAGTTGATGAAGTCGTCGATGTCCTGCGTGATGGTCGTGACGCCCAGGTAGTACTTGCGGGCGCGCTTGATGAGACCGTACAAGAACAGGGCGGAGTCTTCGTACTGCATCAGGTTCCAGGCTTCATCGATGACCAGGAAGCGCTTGCGCATGTCGGCGCGGACGCGGTTCCAGAGGAAGTTCAGCACCACGTAAATGGCGATGGGGCGCAGCACGTCTTCCAAGTCGCGGATCTGGAACACCACCATCTGTTTGTCGAGCTCGATGTTGGTGGGGCGGTCGAACAGTCCCGAGAAGCTTCCTTCGGTGAACTTCTTCAGCGTCTGGGCCATGGGCTCGCCGCCGCCGGTGGTCATCAGCACATCGATGAGATCGTGCAGGGTCGGCGTCTCCATGTTGCCCGGATCCTTGGTCTGCAGCGTGATTCCGCGCAGGGCGTAGGTGTCGAGAATGGCCTTGTCGAGCACGCCTTCCTCGGACGGCGTGATGTTGCCGAGCATCAGTTTAAACAGACCGTGCAGGTTGATGACCGCGCTGCGCAGCACTTCGCCGACTTCGGCCTCGTCGCCGCGCACGGCCTTGGGCAGGTCGAACGGGTTGATGCGGTAGCTGCTCTGCAGCGACACCGGGATCTGCGATCCGCCCACGGTTTTGCACAAGTCGACATATTCGTTTTCGGGGTCGATCACGTACACCTGCACGCCCTGGATGAGCGAGCGCAGGATTTCGAGCTTCACGACGTACGACTTACCGGCACCGGAGGTGGCGAACACGTTCGCGTTGGCGTTCGGCAGGTCGAAGCGGTCGAAAATGATGAGGGAGTCGTTATGGCGGTTGATTCCATAGAGCACGCCGTGGTCGTCCGTCAGATCCGAGCTGCTGAACGGGAAGCTGGTCGCCAATGCCTGCGTGTTCATGTTGCGGCTGAAGTCCAGTTCGTCGAGACAATAGGGGAGCGTGGAGTTCCAGCCGTGTTCCATCTGGAACGCGGAGGGCTTGGTGAGGATCAGTTTTCCACCCAGGATTGCTTCCACGTCGGTCTGCGCCTTCTTCAGCTTGTTCTCGTTCTCGGCGTAGATGGTAAAGTAGAAGCCCAGCTGGAACAGCTTCTCGCTGCCGCGGGCCAGAAGGTCGCGCAGTTCTTCGGCGTCCTGCAGGGCGGCTTCCAGGGTCGGGTCGCGGACGATGCCGCGCTGCTGGAGCATGCGGATGGACGAGCGCATTTCGGTGACCTTCTTGCGCAGCATCTTCAAAATGACGCGGTTGCTGGCCGGGTAGATGAACTGCGAGATGTCGATCATCACGTCGAAGTTGATGAGCTGGCTCATCCAGTTCGGGTAGATCTGGCTCGGCCAGTTGTAGGCGTAGAAGCTGCGGGCGACCAGCTGTTCGTTCAGCTGCATCATGCTGCGGTCGAACTTCAGTCCGGCCGGCGCGATGATGTCCAGAATCTTCTGCACGCCTTCCTCGTAGCGCTTGATGATTTCCTTCTCCTCTTTGGTGAGCTCGTCGGATTCGTCCTCGTCGGCCAGGATTTCTTCCACGTTATGGTGGAGCCCCAGGAGATCGTCGATCACTCCCAGCAATTTCACGCCCGCGGGCGTGGTCGTGGCGGCGGTGGCGGATTTTGGTTTGGACATGGGTATCAGATCATTGTACTCCGGAATTGCCATTTTTACAACCTTCTTGGCTTATTCAAGCGGTTGGCTGAAGTGCTGATAGAGCTGGGACATGAGATCCAGGATGTGGCTGAACGATAGGTCGAAGGGGGCATCCAGCAGGATGGCCAGCCACCAGACGATGAAGTAGCCCAGCAGACAGACCACCAGGCCCAAAAGCGCGTAGCGGATGGTGGCGCCGGCTTTCTTGATGTTTTCCTCGTTGCCGGCCGACGTAATGAACTTGATGCCGCCCCACACCAGGTAAATGAGGCACAGGAACAGGCCCGCGATGAGCAGCATGGCGATGACGATGCTCACGAGCTCGTTGACCGAGCCGTCGCCGCCTTCCAGCAGCGCCCCCACGTCGATGACGCCGCCGCCGGCACCATCACCGGTCGTAGTGGTGGCTCCGCCTGTGGTGCCACCGTTCGTCGTGCCACCCGTAGTTCCGCCATTCGTCCCGCCGCCATTGGTCGCACCTCCGGTGGTTCCGCCATTCGTACCGCCATTGGTGGTCCCTCCGTTCGTGGTGCCGCCCGTCGTGCCCCCGTTGGTGCCGCCGCCGGTGTTGAACAAACCGCTGCTGCTGCGCGAACTGGATGAGTTTGTCGTTCCGCCGTTCGTGCCGCCAGTGGAGCCGCCCGTCGTGCCTCCGTTGGTGGAGCCTCCGCTCAGGTTGCCTGGGCGCGAGGAGGAATTGCCGCCGGTGCTTCCGCCCGAGGTCGAGCCTCCGGTGGAGCCGCCGGATGTGTTGCTGGAGCTCTTGCCGTCGCCGAAGGAGCCGAACGGGTTGCCGAAGATGCTGCTGCCGGACTTCTTGGAACTGGTGCTGGAAGCGGTACCCGAACCGCCCGACGTTCCGCCGGTGCTTGAGCCGCCGCTTGTCGATCCTCTCGTCGTACCCCCCGTGCTTCCGCCAGCCGAGCCGCCGGTGGAACCGCCGGACGTGCCGGAAGTGCGAGTCGTGCCGGTGGTGCCGCTGCTGCGGCCGTTGGGGCGCTCGAGGATCTTTAAGTCCAGGGTGCCGGGCAGATCCACGACCTTGGTGCCCGCAATGAGCGGCTCACGGTTTTCCTGGATCGCCAGGCTCTTGTCGCCGTACAGCTTCATGAGGTCCTCCAGGGTCTGGCTGACATTCTTGATCTGGTCGAGCTTCAGTTCGGCCTCCGAGATCTGGCGTTCTTTCTCGTTCAGGGCTTTCTGCTTCTCGTTGGCCAGCAGGTAGTCTTTGTCGTTGGTGGCGTTGCGCAGCTCGCGGTCCAGATCCGCGCGTTCGCGGTTGAGTGCGCGCAGTTCTTCGGTTTGCGTGTCATCGGCCGCCATCAGTTCGGCCAGGCGCGTATTGGCGCGCTGAGCCACGTTCTCCAGCGAGGTGTAGTACACGTCCAGCGTGGCCTGGCGGTCCAGGCTGCGGTTCAGCAGGTCCAATACGTCCACCTGCAACGCGTCGGCGAATGCCTGGATGAGATCGAAATCCGGATCGGAGACCGAGCTCTGCTTCTCGAAGATGGCCGTCTGCACCGTAATGCCCTGAATGCCGCCGTTCACGATGGCCGTCGGGCTGTTGGACAGGAAATGCGAGACGAATACGCCCAGCAGCGCCGCGCGCCGCGTCTTGCGGGCATCGGCGGAGTTCGCCACCAGCGTATCCACGACGAACACGCCGCTGCGTCCGCCACTAACCCGTTCGGTCTGCGTGGTCGAACCTGTTGCCGGCGGTTTTGCTCCGCATGCGACCAATGTCAGCAGGAGCAGACCTGCCGTCAGCAGCCGGACGCTGTAACCAGGCTTCAACATAATCTCTCTATTATACCTTAATTTTGCCCCCAGGTAAAACGTGGTTTGTCGCGTTGCATTGCATGAAACCCCCGATTTTCTGCACAGCTTTTCCACAGAGTTTTCCACATTTTGGGTGTACGTTTGTGCACAAATTTTGTGTTCGAAGTGCTGTAAAGACATGAAGAAAAAGAGTGATCAAGAACAAATTATTGTTTCGCCTACACAATCAAGTTCAACGGTATACAGTAGCGCTGCTTTCGTGATCACAATCTGTGTTCGAACTTCGAAGAAACCTGTCGGCAATTACCAAGCAGTGTCTGCAGGAGAAATTCGCTGTCTCGACAGATGTCCACTTTGACGTTCCGGTAGATTCAACGAAAGGAGACCTGACAACGTCGGTAGCTTTACAGTTGGCCAAAAAACTCGGGAAGTCGCCTCGTGACGTGGCGGCCGTTTTGGCGGAGGCGGTCGGGGGTGCCGAGGGGGTGGCCAAGGCAGAAGTCGCCGGTGCCGGGTACGTGAACATCACCGTCACCCCGCAGGCACTGGTGGGTGCCCTTGCCGAGGCGTGGCAGCAGTGTGACCCGAAGGCCAAGCGTCCTGGCGCGCCCGTTATCGTGGAATATTCGCAGCCCAATATCGCCAAGCCGCTCGGAATCCATCACATTCTCAGCACCGTCATCGGTCAGACGCTCAGCAATTTGTACCAGTTCCAGGGCTATCCGACGCTGAACTGGAACTACATCGGCGATTGGGGGACGCAGTTCGGCAAGTTGTCGGTCGCATTCCAGAAGTGGGGGACCAAGCCGCCGTCGCAGTGCTCGCTGGATGATTTGCTGGCGCTGTACGTGAAGTTCCATGAGGAAGCCGAGAAGCATCCGGCCCTGGAAGATGCGGGACGCCACGCATTCCGCCGTTTGGAACAAGGTGATGCCGAACTCCGCACGTTCCGCGAGGAAGTCGTGAAGGTCACCAAGCAGTCGCTGGGGGGTATCTACGAGCGATTGCATGTGAAATTCGATCTGGACCTGGGTGAGAGTTTCTACGAAGACAAAATGGCCCCGGTGCTGGAAGAGGGGAAAAAGAAGAAGGTATTCACCGAGGGCGAGGGCGGAGCGCTCATCGTGCAATTCGCCGAAGAGACCAAGATGCCTCCGTACATGGTGCTGAAGGGGGACGGCGCGACGCTGTATTCCACGCGCGACATCGCCCAGATGCGCTACCGCATCGACACGTACCATCCGCAGGCCATCCTCATCTGCACGGACGTGGCCCAGCAGCTGCACTTCCAGCAGTTGGCGGCCACCTGCAAGCTGCTCGGCTGGGATCTGCCGCCGTTCGAAAACGTGATCTTCGGACGTATGCGGTTCATCGACCGCAAGATGAGCACGCGCAAAGGAAATATCCTGAAGCTCGAGCACGTGCTGGACGAAGCCGTGTCCCGCGCGCAGGAGATCATTAAAGAGCGCGGCGACGCCATCCAGACCGACTCGCCGGAGGCGCTCGCCGAGATGATGGGCACCGGCGCACTGGTCTACGGCATCCTCAGCCAGAACCGCAAAATGGACATCGTCTTCGACTGGGAAAAGATGCTCAGCTTCGAGGGGAACAGCGCCCCGTACCTGCAGTACACGCATACCCGTACGCATTCCATTCTCCGCAAGGCCGAGCGCTCTGAGTTCTCGGTACCCAAGACGTTTTCGGGCGAGATCGGCGAGAAGGA
>DAORHV010000004.1:0-14505 GCA_035438175.1 Candidatus Peribacteria bacterium | reverse complement strand
AACAGTGCAGGTGGCGCTGCAACCGTCGGCTGCAGTGACGTTGCCGTCATCGCAGGCTTCGCCGTTGTCTTTGGTGCCGTCGCCGCAGACCGGATCGGGCGTGCAGATGGTCGGAGAATCGCCGTCGCAGGTGAAGCCATTTTCCACGGCGCAAAGCGCCGAGCATCCGTCACCCCCGTCGGTATCGCCGTCATCGCAGGTCTCGCCCGCTTCCAAGTTGCCGTCGCCGCAGGTGTTGGCGGGCAGCGCGGTGCAGACGTTCGGGGAAGCGGTGTCGCAGGTGAAGCCGGATTCCACGTCGCAGGTGGCGTCGCAGCCGTCGGCGTCATCGGTATTGCCGTCGTCGCAGGTTTCGCCGTTGTATGCGGGAGGATGGAACACGCAGCTTTCGTTGCCGTCGCAGATGGTGCAGTCGGCATGGCAGGCGCAGGTACCGCCGTCGGGCACGCCCTCGCATTCGATGGCGTAATCGCACTCCTCATTATTGTCGACGTAGGCGTTGCCGCACGTGTCGCCTTCGCGGAGGCTGTTGCCGCATACCGCCGAAGCGGTGGAATCACAGACGTTCGGAGAAGCGGTGTCGCACGTGAAGCCGTTCTCCACCGCGCAGGTGGCCGAACAACCGTCGCCCGAATCGGTGTTGCCGTCGTCGCAGGTCTCGCCCGCGCCGCGCACGCCGTTGCCGCAGGTGCGGATGCACAAGCTCGGCTCGGACGCGTCGCAGGTGAAGCCGGCCTCAGCCGCGCACGTGGCGCTGCAGCCGTCGCCCGCGTCGGTGTTGCCGTCGTCGCAGGTCTCGCCCTGGGTCTTGAAACCGTCGCCGCACACCGGGGCCGGGGTGCAGACGCTCTGCTCGCTCGTGGCGTCGCAGGTGAAACCGGACTCGATGGTGCAGGTGGAGGAACAACCGTCGCCGTTATCGACGTTACCGTCGTCGCAGTCTTCGGTGGCGGCCTTCCAGCTGTTTCCGCAGACCGGAGCGATATCGATGAGCAGGTTCTGGTCGGTCGGCACGAGCGCGATGAGCTGCGGACCGCGGAGGCGTGCGCCGCTGCCCGTGTCGAACTGGGTGGACGTCTTAAAGGTAATGCCATTAATGGAGGCGAATGCGTCCAGGTCGGTGCCATGGGCCGCCTTCACGGCCGCCGAAGCGAAGAACAAGCCCGGGAAGCGCACGGCGAAGCCGGTGGCCGACTGGTTGGCGATTTCGGTCGCGGCGCTGGAGGACGTGTAGATGTAACCGTAGTACGGACGCGTGGCTCCGTTGCTGTCCAGCACGACGCGCTCGAACGGAATGGACGTCACTCCGGTCGGAACCTTCACCAGGTAGACCTTGTCGGCGGGAGCCAGCTGGCTGCTGTCCCCCACGAAGTCCATTTCATAGAACTCCACGCCGTTGGCCAGCGTGCGGACGTAGGTGACCGAGCCGGCCAGGCCGTTTCCGGCGGCAGCGGCACCATGGTTCTCGCCCGGGATGAACGGGATGGGAATGGTGCTGTGGCTCACCTTCGGCCCCTGTCCGGAGACGGTGAGGAAAACGAACGTCGAGGCGACGGCGCACGCCCCGAGTCCGATCAGGAAGGCCGGACGGCGGAGGAAGCCCTTCAGCTTCGACTGGGTGGGAACTGCGTTTTCCATAACTTACTGGGGGAGTGAATACATCGAGGAGCGTCTGACGCTCAGGGCGAGCGTCATGAAGACTGCGATGACGATGGTGAGGACCACGAGCGAATCCTCGGGGCCCGTTTTCGTAACTTTGGGGGCGCGAGGAACGCGCATGGCGGGAGCTTTCGAGGTCGGCTTGGTGACGGTGACGGCGGGCTTGGGCGTGACGTCGGCTCCGCCATGAATGCCTTCCTGCAAAGCCGGCTTGTAGCCGCCCACTTCGTTGCCCTGGATCACGTCGGAGGCCGGGACTTCCGCCGGCTTGTAGAACGTGCGGATGTAATCGGGAGCATTCTGCTGGTTCACGCCGGTGCCGTAATAGCTGTTGCCGCCGCCGGTTCCTCCGCCGCCTCCAGCGCCGCCGCTGTTACCGCCGTGGCTGGTGCCGCCGGTGGTTCCTCCGGTACTTCCGCCAGTCGTTCCACCCGTGGTTCCACCGGTGGTTCCGGACGTGCTGGATGACGTGGAAGACATGGACGAGCCGCTGCCGGACGATGCCGACGAACTGCGGAGCGACGACGATCCGCCGAACGGCAGCGGAATGGACGCCGACGAGGACGACGAACCTTCGAACGGGTTCGGAATGGATGCCGACGAGGACGACGAACCTTCGAACGGGTTCGGCACCGACGAATCTCCTCCGAACGGCAGCGGAATGCTGACCGATGCGCCGAACGGCAAAGGGGTCTCGGACGACGCCGAAGATGCGGCTCCGCCGAACACCTGGAAGGGGCTCAAATAGGCCGCAAGGTGCGTGCGCGAGGTCATGGTAAGCACGACGACCGCCGCCAAACCGATGGCGCCGAAACGCAGCCCGTGGAGAAGTTTGTTAATCAATCTTCTCATTCTAGCATAAAATCGGCTTTAAGAAAAGCATGCAAAGCCCCCGGGACCGCAAGCAGATGGGAATGGACACACTTTCACCGGAATGCACATTCCGGTTTTGGCTAGTGTACTCGGAAGCGATGTTCCGTAAGCTCTGGACGAGCATATCTCCCCTTTTCCCCTTCCGTCCTATGTCGACCATGACGTTCGGGTTGCCGGTCTCCAAGCGCGCCGTCGCGCTCGTCTCCGTTGCTTCCCTGTTTGCCTGGGCTTTGAGCCCGGTTGCAGCCCTTGCTTCCTCGCACCGCGAAGCACCGTACATCAGCCAGGATGCGGCCGTGGACGGAACGGACTTCTACATGTTCCTGAGCCCCAGCGACGCCACCAAAATCGTGTTCGTGGCCGACTCCTACCCGTTCCACTATCCGGAGGGAGGACCGAACTACTTCCGTTTCGCCGATAACGCCATCTACGCGGTGCACATCGACGTGAACGGCGACGCCAAGGAAGACGTGACGTACGCCTTCAAATTCAACACGACGGTCTCCAACGGAAACACGTTCCTGTTCAACACCCAGGCCATTACGAACCTGGCCGACGCCAACGTCCGTCAGACCTGGAAGGCCTACCGCATCAAGGGCGTCTTCACCGGCAGCAACACCCAGCTGAAGCAGGCAAACGTGGTCGCCAGCGGCGAGATCGCCACCCCGGTCATCGGCTCCAAAAGCATGGCCGACTACGCCGCAACGGCCGCCCAGGCGGTCGTGGACGCCGGCCTGAAGGGCAAGTTCTTCGCCGGTGAGCGCGACGACCCCTTCTTCGTCGACCTGAAGGTGTTCGACCTCCTGAACCTCGGTTCCCAGACAGCCCACGATACCCTTGCCGGCGCCAACGTGAACTCCATCGTCTTCGAAGTTCCGGTGCGCAGCCTGGTCGCCAAGGATCCCGTCATCGGAGCCTGGAGCGCCAACTACCGCCCGGCCCAGCGCGTCATCAACAACGACGGCGTGCAGACCAACAGCACCACGTGGGTGCAGGTCTCGCGCCTCGGCATGCCGCTCGTGAACGAAGTCGTCGTTCCGCTGGCAGCCAAGGACTACTTCAACGCCTCCAAGCCCGTGGATGACGCCGGCAAGAACTTCAACGCCTACAGCGCCGTGGTGCTCGCGCCCGAGCTGGCCGGACTGCTGAAGAACGTGCTCGGCCTGGACTTTGACGGCAACGGAACCGCCAACGTGCCGACCACCAACCGCACCGACTTGGTGGCCGTGTTCCTGACCGGTGTCGACGGCCTGAACAAGCCCGCCAACGTCCGCGCCTCCGAGATGCTGCGCATCAACACCACGACTCCCCTCGCCCAGACTCCCAACCGCCTCGGCGTGTTCGGCGGCGATAACGCCGGCTTCCCGAACGGACGCCGTCTGGCCGACGACGTGACCGACATCGCCATCCAGGCGGTGGCCGGAAAACTGGTGCAGGGATTCACGGTTCCGTCCACCCTGGGTGACGGCATCGATGCCAACGACAAGGCGTTCACCACGACCTTCCCGTACCTGGCCACCCCGCATCTGACCAAGCCGTAGTCGATTTTCACGACCGAACGGAGCGCCCTTGCGGACGCTCCGTTTTTTTGTTGCGGATACAATTGAGGCCCTGTCACGGCCCCTGAAAAAGACAAGCCGATTGTTTTGCCGATGCCGAGAAACGGGCTTAGAATCGGCCTCCTATGATGACGACAAGCAATGCTCTCCACCGGCTGCGGGGCTGCGGACTGACCGTCCTGACCGCCGTGCTGCTCCTGGGAATACCGGCATCCACTGCGGCAGCCGTGGACCGGAACTGCGCCACCAACGCTTCGCGGGACCTGAGCAACCAGCTCGGCAAGGCGTACGACGACTACTCGGAGGAAATGCAGCAGCTTTCGCAGCAGCTGAGCAACCGCACGCAGCAGGCGTACAGCAGCAGTTCGGGCAACGGCAACAACGTCGTGGCCAACCAGGGTGTCATCAACTCCGCATACCAGGAGTATTCCTACGGCCAAAACGAGGCCAACAACCGGCTGGGTTCGAAAATCTATCAGGCGTGGAACTCGTACTCCATTGCGACCTCGGCCTGCGACCCGTCGGCACCGAGCGCGACTCCGTATCAGAATCCGTATTCCGGCGGGCAATATCAGAACCAGTACTACAACTACCAGTATCCCTACGGCGGCTACCAGCAGTACCCGTACGGCATGAGCTACCAGTACAACGGCTACAACTACGGCAATCAGTACCAGTATCCGTACAACTACTACCAGCAATACCCCTACGACTATAACCAGGGCTACGGCTACTCCACGGGCGTGCAGTACTACGGCAACTACGGCGTACAGTACAACAGCAACGGGCAGTATATTTGCCCGCAAGTGGTGATGAGCACGCTGCCGTCGGGCTGCGGTTACGACTGCTCGCTGGATTCGTCCGGCTGCCGCCGCTGCGAAGTAAGCTGCCGCCGTTCCGCCCAGCGCACCGAGAGCTGCGGCTGTGCCCAGACGTTCCGTCCGGTATGCGGCAGGGACGGCGTGACCTACACCAACGAATGCTTCGCCGATTGCGCGGGCGTGGAAGTGCGCAAGATGAACGTCTGCAATTAAACGGGACGGCAAAGCCGCCTGCTTTCGGGGATAACGGTTGTCAGTCTTTTGCCATGAAATGCTCGTCGGTGACACCGCTGATGTCCATGGTCACCGGATCGCGGTCGCGGATGGGAATGGGTCCCATGATCTGCTTCACGATGAACAGCAGCGCGATGAAAAAGCACAGCAAAACCACTCCGAACAGGAGTCCGATAAGCCGGTCATTGCGCTGCTGCTGGTCCATGCGGGACGCGGTCCGTTACGCGCGTTTGACGACGCGTGCGAGCCCGAGGAACACCATGGCACCGAGCGTTGCCATGAGAATGGCACCGACGGTTCCGTATGCCGACAAGCCGACGAGGCGGAAGATCAGGCCGCCGATGACGGCGCCGATCACTCCGGTGATCAGGTTGCCGAGCAGACCGAAGCCGTGGCCGCTCATGAGGATTCCGGCCAGCCAGCCGGCGATCATGCCGATGATGATGAAATACAGGATGTCCATGCACGTGATGACGTGCGGGATCCCGGCTTCTTACGGCGCGGAGACACCTTTTTAGATTTCGTCGCACTCGTCCGGCTTGGCCAGCTTCGGCACGAAGTAGATCAGTGGTATCAAAACGAGCACGGCCCACGCCAGCCAAATGGAAGCGTACGGCGCAATGACGGCAAACGCGTACCCGACCACGCCGGGCAGGATGCGATTGAATTCCTTCCGTAAGCTCCCGGCTGCAATCTTCCCGCCGGTGAGATCCGAATGGAAGAACGCGTGGCGTGCCATGAGCCGGAACGCCAGCGACGCCATGCAGAGCACGAACGCATAGGCTGAAATGACCAGCGGCACCGCGGGATAATCGCCGACGAACGCCGTCGTGAACGGCACGATGCAGAGCCAGAACAGCAGGTTGCAGTTGTGCCAGAGCAGCGGCCAGTCCAAGTGCGTGAGCTGGTGGTAGAAATGGTGGTGGTTGACCCAGAAGATGCACAGCACGATGAAGCTGAACGCGAACGAGAGCAGCTTGGGAAGCACGGTGAGCATGTCGTGGTAGACGGCGACCATGGATGCCGGATCGTGCAGGTGGGGACCCTTACTTCCAAGATGAGCAGCGTCGCCACGATGGCGAACACCGCGTCGCTGAACAGCTCGATGCGTTCGGTTCCTTCGATCTTGGGCGTGTTGTGGGCATGCATGCGCATGGATTCATTGTGGCTCCCTGACTTGCGGGACGCAACAGGCTTGCCCGAGATGTCAAAAAGAGTAGACTTTCGCGCTCATGCAAACACTCGCACGAGAACCGCAGGCATTGGCCGCCGGCCAGTACGACCTGGCGCTGGCGCTGCCCGCGTACAACGAGGGCCGCGGCATCTTGGCGATGCTCCACACCATGGCGACGCAGGAAGATATTTCGGATACAACCCGGATGCTGGTAGCCGTCGTCGTCAACCAGGCGAAAGACGCACCGGCCGACGTGACCGCCGGCAACGCACTGACGCACGAGCTGGTCGCCTCTCTCTGGAGCGGAATTCCGCCCGAAGGACTCGAGAAGGACGAGGCGATATCCGTGTTTCCGGAATCGAACATGCCGTGGTTCAACGCGGTCGTGGAGGCAATGCAGGTACGCCGCAGGATCGAAGTGATTTTGGTCGATATGTACACGGAAGCGCATGCGCCCGACCGCTGCAACGTCGGCATCGCGCGGGGGGCCGGCTGTGAGACGGTGATTCCCCTGCTGAAGCCGGACGGCATCCTGATGACCAGCGACGCCGATAGCTGGGCGAAGCCGAATCTTGCGGCGCAGCTTTTCACGGCATACGCCGATCCGGCCGTTATGGCCGTGACAGGAACCGTAACGCACATGCCGACGCATGAAACCGTCAACATCGACCGGATGCGCGATGCGGAGGCGTACCTTCGCTCGGCACAGATCATGACGTACCGCATACTGCGATCTCTTCCGCACGCCCCGGCGGACGACCGTGAACACGACGCCATGATGCCGGGCGCGTTCATGACCATGCGGCCGGAAGTGTATGCGGCGGCCGGCGGCTTCGATGATGCCCCAGGCGCGGAGGACACGGCGCTGTCGCTGAGAATTCTCCGGCTGGGCCACAAAATCCACCGCAGGCCTGAGGCGGAAATCTTCACGCTGAGCCGCGTATCGCTTCGCACGCACGAGGACAACGGGCTCGGGCAGGCAATCGCACGCAAGATGCCGTACTCCGAAACCCCGAATGAATACCCGGTGCGGCCGATGCGGGCCGTGGCGTTCATCGAGGAGCTGAACGCGCATCTGGAGCGCTCCCGCACGGCTGCCGGGGAAGCGGCATGGCGCGAAAGCATGCGATCGTTCCGCGCCGGAGGACTGGAGGAGGGCGACCCGCAATCGCAGTTGTCGGAAACCGAGCTGGATCGCCTGTGGAACGAATTCCAGCGCGCGCCGGCCATTTCGCACGTCTCCGCCAACGGTTTCATCTGGCTGGCGGTCAGCGACATGGGGAAGGCCCGTTACGCCGACATCCGCATGGACATGGCGTTACACGAAGTGCAAGCGGCTCTCGAGAACCACGAAGAACAGGAGGGCTGCGACCAGGTGACCCGGTTCAATGGATTGATCCGCGAAGACAATGACGTGCTGGCGACGCTTGCTGCATTCGCAAAGCGCCGAATCGAGCAGGAGACGGCTGCCGACCAGCGCCGCGGCCGCATCGCGCGGGTGATGTTCGGATTCCCGGTGAACGAGGTCGATGCGGCCATTCAGCACGTGGAGATCTGGTCGCGCCGGCTGCAGACCGCGGCTGCGGTGCAGTATTCCTGCGAGGCGGCCGGAACGTTCGCGTTCGCCATGTTCCAGGCCGCGACGACGCACCGGGATGCCATGCGCGAAGCGGGTGTCGTGCCGGAAACGCTCCTGAGCATCACCGGAAGTTGCGGTGCCGCAATGGAAGAAATCCACATCATCGCAGGCGCCGGCTGGAACCTTCTTGAGCGCAGCCGCCGGTTCGGCACCGGGATGGATGAAGCCGACCAGATGGCGTTGCGGGAAGGAATCCGGGAGCGCCTTACCGCATACGCGGATGCGCTCGATAAAAACCTGGCTACCGCCAGACGCATGCTCACGATGCTTGCCACCGGCGTGACGACGCTCCTGGACGCCGTAGCCGATGCACATGAGCTGCTCGAGCACATCAACCGGCTTTCCGCCGAGCTGGATGCCGGCCAAACGGCGTCCTCCCGATGGCGGCGCTTGCTGGACGCCTGATCTGCGGAGCACTTGACGGACGTTTTCCACCGGTCTACTCTTGTACTGCCATAACGGTACATCATGACAGTCTCATTCGTGACGAAAACGATCCGGCCCGACCACTGCGACCCGCTGTTTCTGTTCCGGAAACTGGGCGCAGGCGAGGCGTACTGCGCGCTGCTGGAATCCGCCGACCGTACGCACGGCGTGAACGATCTGTCGTTCCTGGCGCTGGGAGCCCGCGACGTCATCCGCTGCATGCCGGACGACGCTGCCAAGGGCCTGCCGCCCGCATTGCGCGAGCGCACCGGCGACGCGCGCAAACCCGGCCAGCTGACCATGGGCTACATCGGCTACGTGAGCTTCGAGGCCGCCCGCCGCTTCGAGGATATCGCGCTCACACCCGACCCGTCGGTGCCCGACGCGCTGTTCGTGCTGCCCGAAGTGCTGCTGCGCATCGACCACGTGGCGCGGACCGTGACGGTGACCGCTCACGCCGATACGGCGCTGCCGCTGAAACACATTGAAGAAATCATTCTGCAATCGCCGTATCGCGACGATGCCCTCGGGCGGCCCACGGAAAACCGGATGCTGCCGGAACTGGCCGACATCGAGCCGTTACGCCAAACCTCGCGCAAACGGTTCTGCGAACACGTGGAAGCAGCCAGGGAAAAAATCCTGGCCGGCGAAGCCTTCCAAATCGTCCTCAGCCAGGAATTGCGGCTGCAAACATCGGCCGATCCGATCGACGTGTACGAAAAACTGCGGGAGATCAATCCGTCGCCGTACATGTACTGCTTCCGCACGCCGGAGCGCACGATCGTCGGCGCGTCGCCCGAAACGCTGTTGCGCGTGGACGGCCCGCGCATGCTCTACCGGCCGATCGCCGGAACCCGCAAGCGCACGGGGGATGCGGCCAAAGACGCCGCGCTGCAACGGGAGCTGCTTCATGATCCCAAGGAACGCTGCGAGCACCAGATGCTCGTAGACCTGGGCCGCAACGACGTCGGCCGCGTGGCCGTCCTGGGTTCGGTGCGGGTCCGCGATCCGTTTCACATCGAGGCCTACGCCCACGTGTTCCACATCGTCAGCGACATCGAGGCGGTGTTACGGCCCGAAGTCTCGCCGCTGGATGCGCTGCAGGCTGTATTCCCGGCCGGAACACTGAGCGGAGCGCCCAAGCTGCGCGCGATGGAAATCCTGGCCGGACTGGAAGGCTCTCCGCGCGGCGTGTACGGCGGCGCATTCGGCTACGTGGACATGAACGGCAACATCGATTTCGCCATCACCATCCGCACGCTGGTGTTCGATGCCAGGGGCGTCAGCCTGCGCGTGGGCGCCGGCATCGTGAAAGACAGCGTCGCCGAACACGAAGACAACGAATGCCTGCACAAAGCCCGCAGCTGTTTAGCCGCCGTCTTCTCCGCGCAATCATGAAGACGCTCATTGTGGACAACTACGACTCGTTCACCTTCAACCTGTTCCAGATGATCGGTTGTTTGGGTGGCAACCCGGCGGTGCACCGCAACGACAAGATTTCGCTGGAGGACGTACGCCGCGAACGATTCACGCATATCGTGCTCGGACCCGGGCCCGGCAATCCGCAGACGCCTCGTGACGTGGGTATCAGCAATGCACTGCTGGAGTACGCCATGCGGGAACGGGTTCCGCTGCTCGGCGTGTGCCTGGGGCATCAGATCATCGGGCACCGCCTCGGCGCCAAGGTGGTACGCGCGGCCACGCCGTGCCACGGCGCCGCGACCCCCTTGCTGGTACTCTCGCCGGTCAGCCGTCTGTTTACGGGTCTGCCCGAGACGTTCGATGTCATGCGCTACCACTCGCTCTGCGTGGAGGAATTGGATGACCCGCTCATCGCCACCGCGGTCGCATCGGATGGAACGCTGATGGCCATGGAACACGAATCGCTGCCGATCTTCGGCGTGCAATTCCACCCCGAGTCCATCGGCACGCCGCTCGGGGCCGCCATGATGAAAAATTTCCTCGCCATTTCATGAGCAAAGTCTTACCCGACATCGGCACGACGGTGGACGCCATGCTGTCTCGCCAGATGGGCGAGGATGAAATGATCCGTACGTTCACGGCACTCGCCGGCGCCACCGTCAGCGGCAAAGAGCTGGCGCAGGCCGCCGGCATCCTGCGCTCGCATGCCGTGCGCATTTGCTTGCCGGGGGACCCGATCGATACCTGCGGCACCGGCGGCAGCGGCAAAAAACGGATGAATACATCGACCATCGCCTCGTTCATTATTGCTGCGGCGGGCGGACGCGTAGCCAAACACGGGAACCGTGCGGCGGGCGGGCGCTGCGGATCGTTCGACGTGCTGGAAGGACTCGGCGCTACAATCGACCTGACGCCGCAACAGGCCGAAGCGACGTATAAAGAATGCGGACTGGCGTTCCTGTTCGCACCGCTCTATCACCCTGCGCTGGCCGCGGTGGCAGCCGCCCGCAAACGCTACGGCAAGCCGACGTTCTTCAATTTGCTCGGGCCGCTATGCAACCCGGCGGGTGTGCGCGGGCAGTTGCTTGGAACGCCGCACTTGAAACATGCACGCGTACTGAGAGACGCGCTGCGGCTGCTCGGCAACGGACGCTCGCTGGTCGTCTGCGGCAGCGACGGTCTTGATGAAGTGACGGTGAACGGAGTCACGACGGTTCTGGATGTAGCGCAGGGTTCCGAACGGCAATTCCATCCGCAGGACATCGGGCTTTCGGAACATGCGTCCGAGGCGACCGAAGGCGGCGACATTCAAGCGAACGTGGCCATCGCGCGGCGGATTCTGGGCGGCGACGCCACGCCGGCCCAGCGCGATTTGGTGCTGGTGAACGCGGCCCACGCGCTGCTGCTCACTCCGGTGGCGGACACGCTTGCGGATGCACTGCTGGCAGCCGAACGCGCGCTGGATTCGGGTGCCGCTCAGGCGCTGCTCGAGCGCTACATCGCTTCCACCCGCCGCTTCGCATGACGATCTTGGACGACATCCTCCGGCACAAGCGCGACGAAGTGGCCGCGCTGCCCGATTGCGCTCCGCAACCGAGTACGCGCGATTTCGTGGCCGGCCTCCGGACGGCATCGCCGTGCCTGATCGCCGAAGTGAAACCCAAGTCTCCGTCGGCGGGGCCATTACTGGACCGCGCCAACGTCCCGGCGCTGATGGAATCGTATAACCGGCATGCACAAGCCGTTTCCGTTCTGTGCGACGAGCGTTTCTTCGGCGGCGGTTTCGACCTGCTGCGCCAGGTCCGCGCACTGACGGATCTGCCGATCCTGGCCAAAGAGTTCATCGTTGACGCCAAGCAGATCCGGGTGGCACGTGACGCCGGCGCGGATGCGGTGCTGCTGATCGCAAACGTGCTGAGCGCCAACGAGATTCTCCGTTTCTCCGCAGAGGCAACGGGCCTGGGGATGGGCGTGCTGCTGGAACTGCATGACGAAAGCGATTTGGAGAAGATTCCCGCCATGCATGCTGGAACATTGGTGCTCGGCATCAACAACCGGAGTCTGGCCACGCTGCATATCGATTTGGATACGACGGCCCGCCTGTCGCCGCTGGTCCGCACGCTCTGTCCGGGCCACCTGGTCATCGGCGAGAGCGGCGTGACCATGAAAGCCGATTTGGCACGGTTACAGCCGTCTGTCGACGGCTTTCTCATCGGGACAGGATTGCTTGCGGGTACCATGCTCGGCGCATTTCCCCCGCACCGACCATGACACGCATCAAAATCTGTGGCCTCACCCGCAAGGAAGACGTCTTGCTCTGCAACGACCTGGAAATCGACGCCATCGGTTTCATTTTCGTGCCCGGTACGCCGCGCTGCATTTCGACCAAGGACGCCAAAGCGCTGGCCGCACTGACCAATAAGGAAACCGTCGGCATCTTCAGCGAGGAGCAGGAAGACATCCTGGACATCGCCAAGGAGGTCGGCCTGGACGCCATCCAGGTCTACGGCGAAACGCCGCAGGCCGCGAAGTTCTCGTCCATCCGCGCGTTCCGCGAGGTGCCGGACGCGGCACTGATCGAATCGCTGATTCTGGATGAAACCATGGTGCTGCTGGACGGTCCCAAGAACGGTAAAGAGGCCGATTTGGACGCCATTGAGGCTCTTCCAGAAGGCATCCGCCGCAGCGTCTGGCTGGCCGGCGGGCTGACGCCCAAGAACGTGGCCGCCATCGTGAAGCGCATCCGTCCGCTGGGCGTGGATGTCAGCAGCGGCGTGGAATCCAAGCCGGGAATCAAAGATGCAAAATTACTGAAGGCGTTTGTCGACGCCGTTGTATCCGCTTCTTCTTAGGTATGGAAACTCTCGGACACTTCGGCGCATTCGGCGGATGTTACGCATCCGAACTCCTGATGCCGGTCCTGTCCGAGATGGAAGCCGCATACGTGGCGGCCAAGGCCGACCCTGCGTTCGATGCCGAGCTGAAGCGCCTGCTGGCCGAGTTCGCCGGACGCCCGACTCCCCTCACGCATGCCAAAGGCATGAGCGCCGATTGCGGCTGCACCGTGGTGCTGAAGCGCGAGGATCTGCTGCACGGCGGCGCGCACAAGACCAACAACGTGCTGGGGCAAGGTTTGCTTGCGCAGCGTATGGGCAAGACGGAGCTCATCGCCGAGACCGGAGCGGGGCAGCACGGCACGGCGGTAGCCATGGTGGGTGCCTTGTTCAAGATTCCGACCAAGATCTTCATGGGCGCCAAGGACATCGTGCGCCAGCAACCCAATGTCCAGCGTATGAAACTGTTCGGCGCCGAGGTGATTCCGGTCACCGCCGGATCGCAGTCGCTGAAGGACGCCATTAACGAGGCCATGCGCTACTGGGTCGCGCACTCCAAGGACACCTTCTACGTGTTCGGCACCGTCGCCGGGCCGCATCCGTTTCCGACCATGGTGGCGGATTTCCAGCGTGTCATCGGCGACGAGGCGCGCGCCCAGTGCCTGGACCGGTTCGGCACACTGCCGCACACCGTCTGCGTGTGCGTGGGCGGCGGCAGCAACGCCATCGGCACGTTCAAGGCGTTCGTAGCCGACAAGAGCGTGAAGCTGGTCGGCGTGGAAGCCGGCGGCGAGGGGCTGGATACGCCCAAGCACGGCGCGGCGCTGCAAAAAGGAACCGTCGGCTGCCTGCACGGTGCCATCAGTTACTGCCTGCAGGACGAGGACGGCCAGATCCTGGAAGCCCACAGCGTGTCGGCCGGACTGGATTACCCGGGCGTGGGACCCGAGCACAGTTTCTTGAAAGACTCCGGCCGCGCCGAATACGTGGCCGCTACCGATGACGAAGCCCTGGACGCGTTCGGCTACCTCACGCGCACCGAGGGAATCATCCCGGCGCTGGAATCGTCGCACGCGGTGGCCGCCGCCCGGACACTTGCAAAGAAGCTGAACAAGGGCGACATCTTGCTGATTACGATTTCCGGCCGCGGCGACAAAGACCTGGATCACGTGCTCGGCCTGCGTCCTTCCCTTCTCAGCCGATGAACCCGTACGCCGCACTGCGCAACACACTCGGCCGGCCGCTCTTCATTCCGTTCGCGGTACTGGGTGATGGCGGACGCACCGTCTCCGAACAGGTGCTCCGCGCGTACCTGGACAACGGTGCCGACGCACTGGAAGTAGGCATGCCGTTTTCGGACCCGACCGCCGACGGACCGGTGATCCAGGCCGCCGACAAGCGCGCGTTGGATGCGGGCATTTCGGTGGATGACTGCTTTGCGATCCTGCGTACCGTGACGAAAGACCGTCCGGTGCCGGTCGGGATGCTGGTGTATTACAACCTGATCTTCAAGCGCGGAGCCGGGAACTTTTATGCCGACTGCAAACGCAGCGGTGTGACATCCGTTCTGGTGGCCGATCTGCCGCTGGAACATGCGAACGACGTTGCCGACGCCGCCAGAAAGCACGGCATCCAGCCCGTGTTCATGGTCAGCGAACAGACGTCGGACAAACGTATCGAACGCATCGCCAAGGTCGCCGACGGCTACCTGTATTTGGTCTCGTACCTGGGCGTCACGGGCAAGAATGACGGTATCGATGCAAGCGGCCTGAAGATGCTTATCGCCCGCTGCCGCGCCAAGACCGATCTGCCGCTGTGCGTGGGTTTCGGCATCCACGCGCCCGAACACGTAAAAGCCGTTGTC
>DAORHV010000003.1:0-14530 GCA_035438175.1 Candidatus Peribacteria bacterium | reverse complement strand
GGCGCAGTGCTCACGCTCGTCCTTCCCACGTACAACGAATCGGCCAACCTGCCCGGCATGCTGGCGGAAATCACGCGCGTGCTCGGTTCCGTCCGGCACGAGATCATCGTGGTGGACGACAACTCGCCCGACGGCACGTGGAAGCTGGCGGAGGAGCTGCGCGGCCAGTACCCCAGCCTGAAAGTCCTGCGCCGCACCGACAAGCGCGGCCTCAGTTCGGCGGTGGTCGACGGTTTCCTTATGGGCTCCGGCGACGTGCTGGCGGCCATGGACGCCGACGGCCAGCACGATTGCTCTTTGTTGGTGCGACTCTATGAAAAGGTGAAAGCCGAAGGCGGCATCGCCATCGGATCGCGCTACGTGAAAGGCGGCGACGTGGGGGAGTGGGACGGCGGACGCGCGCGCATGAGCAAGATGGCCACCCAACTGGCGATGTGGGTGTTGCGCCGCCCCGACGCGGCTGCGGTCAAAGACCCCATGAGCGGATTCTTCGCAATAGATCGCGAGTTGTTCCTGGACGCGCAGCCGCGCCTGATTCCCAAGGGCTTCAAGATCCTGCTGGATATCCTCGTACACGTGAGGCCCGGAACCGCCATGCACGAATTGCCGATGCAGTTCGGCGTACGCCGCGCCGGTGAAAGCAAACTGGATTGGAAGGTGCAGCTGCAATACTTGGAATATCTCTACGATGTCACGCTCGGCCGAGTGCTGTCGCTGTGGGCGCTGCTGTTCTCGCTGACGCTGCTCGCCGTTCTTGGCGTTCTGGCCGTGCGGCTGCTGCCCCTCTTGCCGCTCTACACCCAGCAGTCCATCCGGCCGCTGGCCGCCGCCGAGCTGCAGCAATTCGCGCACGCGCGCGGCTGGCTCGTGTCCGATCTCTCCATCCGGTCGATCGACACGGATTCCATGACCGTGGTCTACGCCACCCACCCCAAGCGAAGCCACGACCAACTCTGCGTGCTGCCCCTCGCTTCGGCCCGTCTCCCGCAATGCGTAAACCTCTAGCCGTCTGCCTGCTGCAACTCTACGCGCTGGCGCTCGCCGCGGCGGCGGCCATGGGCGGCGTGCGGACCGACGAAGCCAAGTACCTGCTGAACATTCCGTACCCGCATCCGCCGCTGGCGCGGACGCTGCTGGAGACCACCTACGGCTTGCCGTGGAACGACGTGTTCTGGCGCGTCGTCTTCGCCACACTGGTCATTCAGGCGGTGTGGCTGGTGGTGCGTCTGCCGCGGCATGAAGGGATTGGCTCGCGCGTCTTGCTTGCGGGCGCATGGCTGCTCTCAGGAGCGGTCGTACTGCAAGCCGCCAGCATCATGATGGCCCCGCTCAGCGCGCTCGGCGGACTCGTGTTGTTGTGGGCCGGCAACCGCGCGCGGTCGCAGTACCAGTGTTTCCTCATCGCGCTGTTCTGGTTCGCGTCGGTGTTCGTGGCGTACCAGTCCGCGCTGTTCCTGCCGCTGGCATGCGGCGCGTTCCTGCGCTCGGGTACGTCCAAGCGCCGCGCGCTGCTGTACGCGTTCGGACCGCTGGCCGCGCTGGCGCTCTACACGTTCACCAACCCGCTGGCGCTGCAGTCGCTGGTCGCGCTCGGCGGCGACCCGATGACTCCCGCACAGAAAGTGTCGCAGTTCGGATTGCTGTGGCTGACGGCCGGAACGGTCGTCGTCAGCATCGCGGGGACCATCGGCGTGTTGCTGTCGCGCCGCTGGGATTGGATTCTTACGCTCATCATCGTCTGCGCGTATATCACGCTGTCGTATCACGCGTACTACGCCATCTTCCTCGTTCCGCTATTCACGGCCGGCATCGCGTCGCTGCTCGACCGCCACGTGGAAAAAGGTCTGGATTTAAGCGGCTCCGTCCTTGCCATGATCACCTCGGCCGGCTGTGTGCTGGCGGTCGTCTGCATGTTCGTCATTACCGACCGCACCAATCCGGCCCGCGACACATTGCGTCTGCTGGAGCCCGAAATCCGCAGCATCGACCGGACGGATACGCGCTTGCTCATCGTCGGCGACTTCGGGCACGAGTGGCAGTATTACGCGCCGCCGCAGATCCGCGAGGTGCTCAAGTATTCACCCGAAATGATTTCGTCCGACGCCGATGTGGTGGTGTGCTGGCATGCCTGCGACAAAACGCTGCTGGCCGGAAAAGACCGGATGCCGACTCCGGTCGAAAGCTGGGTCCGCCGCGATGTCGCGTTGCACCTGTAGACACGTCGAAGGGCCTCTGCCCCCGGTGCAAGCACCAGGGACAGAGGGGGCGACCCTTCCGTCATCTCACTTCTTCTTCGCGGGCGCGGGGAGCGGTTCGGGCTGGGGTTCCTGCGGTTCGGACTTTCCGAATGGGCCGCAGAAGAGGTAGAACGCGAGGCTGACCCCGAAGGCCGTCCACCAGACCCAGTCGGGGGCGGCGGCCAGCGGTTGCCACGCGGTGACGACCTTCTCCGGCAGGGTCGCCAGCTTGGTGGTGAGGTGGATGGCCGGCAGCGCCATGACCAGCGCGCTGATCGTCCACAGTGACGGGATGCGGGCCATCAGCCAGCCGAGGGTCAGGATCACGGCGATGCCGACGACGATCACGGCGTTGGCGATGACCACGGCGGTGACGGGGTTGCCGAACAGCGGGGTCTTGCTGTTCTGTTCGGCGACCACGCTCATGGTGGTGACGTACACGGACGGGGTGACGACGCCGGCGGCGATGGCGATGCAGAACGCCCAGCCGACGAAGTTGCGGGAAGCGATACCGATGTTCACGACACGGTCCTCAAGAGAGAAGCGGATGGTTCGAAAGGGCGATGGCCAGGACACGGTGTCTTGGTTGCCGTGCAAAATACAATTATTTTTATATTTGTCAAAAAAATGGTCTAAGAGTTCTCAGAACCGGTTAAATCCTTGAATTACATACAACGAGTGCCCCCGCCGCCGGATTGAATACCGGAACAGCGGGGGCGGACTCGCCCTTTCATTTACTTGGGTTTGAAGCTTCCGCCCGGACCTTTCTTCTCATCGAACTTTTCCGTGGGCGCCAAAGCGCCGGGGAGGGGTTCGATGCTCTCATCCCGCTTGAAATCGCGGGGCAGAGGGAGAGGCGCGGGCGGCGGCTGAGAGGCGTCGAGCGGTTCCACAGTCGCCGGCGCGTCAGTCTTCACCTTGTTGCTTTTGCGGCGCTTCCGGGCGGGAGGGCCCACAAGCACGGCGACCAGCAGCGAGGCGAAGCACATGAACGCCAGCAAGGCCCAGACCAGTTTCACCTGTTCCGTGAGGCGCGCACAGGGCGCCAGCGGACGGGAGAAAGCGGCGGGCAGATGCGGATATGCCAGGATCAACGCCAGATGCACCAACGGCAACGCACCCGTGAACACCGACAGCATCCACATGATGCTGCCCCACCCCCGGGCCTCGTGAATGGCCTGGACGAGGATGATGCAGAACGTGAGGACGCAGATGCAGGCGATCAGGATGCTGTACGTGACGGGCACCGGGCTCCGCAGCCCACTGAGATCCATATAGACGACCAAGCCCGCGAACGCGGCGCTCGGGAGAGTCAGGAAGACGGCGGTGGCCAGGCAAGCCACCCAAACCAGCAAGTAGTTGCGCACGAGTCAGACCTTTCTGTGTCTGTTGCGCCAATGTGAAAGGGCGATGGCCCACGCGTTTTCCGATACGCGTAGGTTAAGTATTATTATACAATATTTTGTATAAAAAGTACATTATAGCGCCCTAGGCCTTGTGATACTCCTTGTACCACTGCACGAACTTCGGGATGCCCTTGGAGATCATCGTTTTCGGTTCGTAGTCCAGCATGGATTCGGCCTTGGAAATGTCGGCCAGACTGGCGCGCACGTCGCCCGGCTGCATGGGCAGGAAATTCTTCTTGGCCTCCTTGCCGCATGCTTTCTCGATGGTGGCGATGAATTCCATCAGCTCTTCCTTGCGGCCGCAGCCAAGGTTGAAAATTTCGCAGTCGTAATTCTTATCCAGCGAGGCGACCACGCCGCTGACGATGTCGTCGATGTACGTGAAGTCGCGCTGCATCTTTCCTTCGCCGAATACGTTCAGCGGCTTGCCGTGCATGGCCGCGTCGGTGAACAAAAACAGCGCCATGTCCGGACGGCCCCACGGACCGTAGACGGTGAAGAAGCGCAGGCCCGTGGATTTGGTGCCGTACAAATGGTTGTAGGTGCGCGCCATCAGCTCGTTGTCTTTCTTGTTCTGGCCGTACAGCGACACCTGGTTTTCGGTCGGATCGCTCTCGACGGCCGGCAGCTTGTCGTTGCCGCCGTAGACCGAACTCGAGCTGGCGTAGATGAGTCCGTCGATCTTCTGCAGGCGGACTTCGTCGATGATGTGGAAGAACCCCCTGATGTTAATGTCGATGTATTCGGTCGGATGGTCGAACGCGTAGCGCACGCCGGCCAGCGCGGCCAGATGGATGACGCGATCGCAGCCTTTCATGGACTTGGCCAGCAGCGGGCGATCCAGGATGTCGCCCTTGATGAACGTGAAGCCGTCGCGCTCCTCCAGCATCTGCAGGCGCTTCTGCTTCAGGGCCGGATCGTAATACGCGTTCAGGTTGTCGTAGCCCACGACCTCGTCGCCGCGGTCGAGCAGCGCGTTGGCGGTGTGGAATCCGATAAAGCCGGCGGCGCCCGTCAAAAAGATGCGCATGCGTCCGCATTGTCCATCGTCGGCCATGCGTTGTCGAGTCTTAGCGCAGGATCAGCCGGTACGCGCCGTGCAGCAGCGGCACGCGTTTGCTGTGGTCGCCGATCCACGCCGCCAGCGTGCAGTCGAGCAACACCGCCAGCATGGTCGGCCACAGCGGCGGGTGCAGTTTGGCGAGTCCGGCGACGACGCCGACGTGCAGGATGTACAACAGGAGCGAGTGACGTCCGAGCATCGCCAGCCAACTCGAAACGCACGGAAGGAACTTGGCAACGCGCAACAGCGCGGGGACCGAGCCGAACCACAGCAGCAGCGCGAACGTCAGCGGCGCCACGATTCCCAACGTTGGCGCCAGCAGCACGCTCAGCACCACCGCCAGTCCGCCCGCGATGACTTCCGGATACAAGCAGCGCGTCTGCCACTCGCGCGCCAGCGCTCCCGACATGGCCCCGATGCCGCCGACCGCCACGAATTTCAGCACGTACGGCGACAGATGCAGCGCATCCAGTGTCATCAGGTAGAGCAGACACAGTCCGCCCAGCAACCCGGGCGCCGCCGCGAAGGCGGGCAGCAGCATGATCACGAGTCCGATGGGCAGCAGGATTTCGAACATCGCCAGCGTCACGTCGCCGCGGGCGATGACGTTCGTGACCGACGCGGGTCCGCGCAGCGCGAGATTCAGCAGCACGAACAATCCCACCAGCTTGGCGCCGCGCAGCACGATGCTCCGGCGGCGCTTGGATTTCAGCAAAATGGCGCCCCCGAGCATGCCGCTCATAAACACGAATCCGACCGAGATCCACAGCACCGCTTCCTCGTACGGCACCACGCCGCCGATGTGCGCCAGTACGTGGACGACCACCATTCCGGTCACCAAGATTCCGCGCAGCACGTCGAATTCCATCACCCGGGCCGGACGTGCGTGCGGCGCGGTCGTCATGCGCTTACTGTACGCCCATGCCGAAGTACTGCAGGCCGGCGGCGCGTACTTCCTCGGGTTCGTAGATGTTGCGGCCGTCGAACAGCAGGTTGCCGTCCATGGTTTTCCGGATCGTCGAGAGGTCCACGCCGCGGAATTCGTCCCATTCCGTCAGCACCACCAGCGCGGCGGCGCCGGGCAGCGTGGCCTTTACGTTCTTGGTGAACTGCACGGATGCGGGCAGCAGTTTCTTGGCGTGGTCCATGGCCACCGGGTCGTACACGCGCACGGCGTGTCCGGCATCCAGCAGCGCCGGGATGATGTCCAAACTCGGAGCGTCGCGCATGTCGTCGGTCTTGGGTTTGAAGCTCAGGCCCAGCACCGCGATGACCGACTTCTTCGGCACACGCTTCAGGATTTTCTGCACGAACCGCTGGCGCGCGTGCTGGTTCACCTTGTCGGTGGCCGACACGATGGGCATGTCCACGCCGTAGTCCTTGGCGGTGACGAGCAACGCCTTGATGTCCTTGGGGAAGCAGCTGCCGCCGTAGCCGATGCCGGCGTGGAGGAAGCGCGGACCGATGCGCCCGTCCAGACCCATGCCGTGGGCGATGGACCGGATATCGGCGCCGGACTTCTCGGCCAGTTCGGCCAACATGTTGATGAAGCTGATTTTGGTGGCGAGGAACGCGTTGCTGGCGTACTTCACGACTTCGGCGCTCTCGCGGTCCATGAAGACCAGCGGTTTGCCGACGCGCGTGATGGGCCGGTACAACTCTTCCACCAGGCGTACGGCGCGCTCGTACTGCGGATCGTAGCCGACGGCCTCTCCATTGATGCCGACCACGATGCGGTCTGGCATGAGGGTGTCGGGGACGGCCATGCCTTCGCGCAGGAACTCCGGGTTGCTGATGACGGGCACCGAAATATCCAGGCCGCGCTTCTTCAGGATTGCGGCGATGCGCTCCTCGCACAGCTTGCCGGTGCCGACCGGCACGGTGGATTTGTTCACGAAGATGATGTCGCGCTCCACATGCTTGGCGACCGTCTCGGCCACGATGAACACCGCCTTCAGGTCGGCGCGATGGTCCTTGTCCGGCGGCGTGGCGACGGCCGAGAACACGATATCGACCTGCGGCAGCGCTTCGGTGAGGTCGGTCGTGAACGAGAGGCGCTTGGTTTTCAGGTTCTTCACGATCAGTTCCTCCAGACCTGGCTCGTAAATGGGGCTCTTACCGCTCTTGAGCTTCTTCACCTTGGCGGCGTCGATGTCCACGCCGATGACCTCGTGGCCCAGTTCCGCGAAGCAGGCAGCTGAGACGAGGCCGACGTATCCGGTTCCGACGATTGCGATGCGCATGCCAGCGCAGGGTACCAGAAAATGAGTAAACAGTCGCGAGTACCGAGTTACGAGTTTGCCCCACATTGCTTCAAAGCTATGATCCTTCGCAATTACTATGCATTACTCCAAATTACAAATTTGGCAGCGAGCCATGGAGATCACGCGCATTGCGTATGAAATAACGAAGGCTTTCCCAAAAAATGAGGAGTTTGGTTTGACCTCTCAGATGCGCCGCGCAGCGGTGTCGACCCCATCGAATATTGCAGAAGGTAGTCAGAGAGGATCAAAGAAGGATTTTGCGCATTTTGTTTTGATCGCCAAATCCTCACTAGCTGAGCTGGAGACTCAGTTGATGCTGGCTGAATCATTTGAGTACGTTGCTAAAGATGCCGTCAAAGATTTTTTAAAGAAATCCGATGAACTCAGCAGAATGCTTTATTCTTTTCATGCTCAATTAGGTAGTCGCACCGTTACTCGTGTCTCGTAACTCGTATCTCATTACTCCCTTTTCCATGCGTTTTCTCGTTCACGGTTCCGTCGCGTACGACCAGTTACTCGGCCACGACGGTTCGTTCGTCGACGGCATCGACCCCAAGAACCTGAAGTCGCTGTCGGTGGGCTACGTCGCCCAGCGCTACGCCCGCCACCACGGCGGCACCGCAGCGAACATCGCCTGGAACCTGCGCCTGCTCGGGCACACGCCGGTCGTGGTCGGCACGGTCGGCAACGACGGCGGACCCTACCTGGAATTGCTGCGCGAGCGGGGAGTGGACACCACCTACATCCAGACGCTGGATGACTGCCTGACAGCGACCGCCATCATCGCCACCGACAACGCCGCCCATCAGATCACCTTCTTCTATCCCGGCGCCGACGCCAAAGGCACGCTGCCGTCGCTGGCCGACGAGCGCGACGACGTGGCCTACGCCATCGTGGCCCCGCGCGACGCCTCGACCATGCTGGCCGCCGCCAGGCAGAGCAAGAAGGACGGCATCCCGTTCCTGTTCGATCCGGGCCAGCAGTCGCTGCAGTTCGGCCGCGACGAATTCCGCGCCGCCGTCGCCGCCAGCAACGGTCTCATCGTGAACGCGTACGAATGGGCGCTGGCCACCGCGCGACTGGAATGGAACGCCGACAAGGTGGTGGAGGAGTGCGGCCTGCTTGTCGTCACTCAGGGTGAGAACGGTGCCACGCTGCAGAGCGCCAAGGAAATCGCGCTCGTCAAAGCCTGCCCGCCCGACCGCCTGGTGAACCCGGTCGGCGCCGGCGACGCGTTCCGTGCCGGACTGCTCATGGGACTGGCCAAGAAATGGTCGCTCACCGATTCCGGCCGCCTCGGCGCGGTGCTCGGCTCGCTGGTGGTCGCCCAGGAAGGCGCGCTGCTCGAATCGCTCGACGTGGACGACGTTCGCAACAAAGCGCAGGCCGCCTATGGCGAAGAACTTCCGAAGTTCTAGAGTTCGGTATATGGCATGGCCCCGAGACTGGTCATCTCGGCCGAGCGTCCGCTCGCGATTGCCGTCGCAGCGAGTAACCTGTGCTTTAGATCCTGAATGGCTTCTGTCATGCGGGCGATATTTGCTTCGGACACTTCGATGCCCGTCAGTTTGGGGTCCTGCGTTCTCAGGCGCGCAATGGCTGCGTCGTATTCCGTGCTCTTGCCGCGCTCCAGTTTCGTCACCAGGATGCCGGTCACACGTTGCGCCGCCGCCAGCTGCATATCGAGCGTGACGTTGTCCGGATGCAGCCAGGGCGTTTCACTGGCCGTATCCAGCGTGAAGGTCGGTTCGTTCTTGGGTGCGTTGCGCATGGGGAGGCGGGGAAGGGGCTCACTATTCAAGAATGTATCGGCGCTGTCAATTTCGCCGATGATCGGTTCCTTCGTTCCGGCATTGCTGGTACGCTCGGCAGCGTTTCTTCCGCCTCTTTCATCATGTCTTACGTCAAAGATCCGTCGCTCGCCGCACAGGGCAAGCTCAACATGGAAATCGCCGAGAAGCGCATGGGCGCCCTCATGAAAGTCCACGACCGTTTCGCCAAAGAGAAGCCCTTCAAGGGCCTGACCATCGGCATGGCGCTCCACGTCACCAAAGAGACTGCCATCCTGGTGAAGACGCTCGTCGCCGGAGGCGCCAAGGTCGCCATCACCGGCTGCAACCCGCTGTCCACGCAGGACGACATCGCCGCCGCGCTGGCCGAGGAGAAGGACGTCATGGTGTGGGCCTACAAAGGAGAGAGCAAGGAGGACTACTACAAGTTCCTGAACGCCGTCATCGAGACCAAGCCGAACATCACCATCGACGACGGTTGCGACCTGGTCACCGAGATCCACACCAAGCACAAGCACCTCATCCCCGGCATGATCGGCGGCTGCGAGGAGACCACGACCGGCATCATCCGCCTGAAGTCCATGGTCCGCGACGGCATGCTCGCCATGCCGATGGTCGCCGTGAACGACAACAAGACCAAGCACCTCATGGACAACTACTACGGCACCGGCCAGTCCACCTTCGACGGCATCCTGCGCTCCACCAACGTGCTGGTGTGCGGCAAGGTCGTGGTGGTGCTCGGCTACGGCAGCTGCGGCAAGGGAGTGGCCATGCGCGCCAAGGGTCTGGGCGCCCAGGTCATCGTCACCGAAGTCGACAAGTTCACCGCGCTGCAGGCGGCCATGGACGGTCACCGCGTCATGCCGATGGCCGAAGCGTGCGAGCTCGGCGACATCTTCATCACCGTCACCGGCAACTACCACGTCATCCGCTTCGAGCATATGGAGAAGATGAAGGACGCCGCCGTGCTGGCGAACTCCGGTCACTTCGACAATGAGATCGACATGGCCACGCTGGAGAAGAAGGCCAGCCGCAAGCGCCGCGTCCGCCACTACCTGGACGAGTACCTCATGAAGAACGGCCGCGTGATCTACGTCGCCGGCGAGGGCCGTCTGGTGAACCTGGCATCGGCCGAAGGCCACCCCAGCGAAGTCATGAGCCTCTCGTTCTGCGGCCAGGCGCTGGCCTGCGAGTACCTCGTGAAGAACAAGGGCAAGATGAAGAACGAAGTCATCACCCTGCCGCCCGAGATCGACGATTTCATTTCGGGTCTTCAGCTGGACGCCATGGGCATGAGCATCGACACGCTCACGCCGGAACAGGTCAAATATCTTGGCAGCTGGCAAGAAGGCACCTGAGCTTCTCGCACTGAATTCGAATCCCTGGCCGCATACATGCGCTCAGGGATTTTTTTTGATGACACTCTCCTGGAGGCGTGGAATTCTTGCTTTTTCACCCAAAGCGGATTTCACTAGGCCCTTCCATGAACTCCCCCGAACCGCCGCAGCTCGACCCGTTCAACGTCATCCGCGGCGCGGTGGCGGACGCCGTGCTCCAATCCGGCGAGCTTCCGGGAGTGCCGTACGACCGTCATGCCGACCCCGAAGTCTACCGCCGGGCGGTGGCGGACCATCTGCAGCACAGGCTGCGTCCGCGCGTCGAACGATACATCCGGGAAGAACTCCCGGATGAGACGGTTCGTGTGCTGCATGCCCTGGTGACGCGCTACAACGAATTCCTGCACCGCCACGCCGGCGAACGCATGGTGAATTCCGACTTCTACCCCAGCCGTCCGCCGATGGACCCGTTCGAGGCCATGGCGCACCCGGTATCCTACGACGAGGACGTTGCGGCTTCCATGCTGAGTGGCGACATGGCCCTTGCGTCCGAGCACGGACCGGCGACGGCGCTGGACTTCGTCCGCATGACGTATCTGAAGATGCTGCAGGAAACGCGCGCGGGATTGGCGCAGGTCTGCACGCCGGTCGCGGGCTGGCAATCGGAGAGCTCCGCGCATTGGCGCCGCGTGGGCGAGAGTCATTTCCGGCTGCTTCCGTTCGTCTACCGCAATGCCGAGGAGTTCGTCGCGTTGCACGCCGTGGCGGGGCGTGTCACCGATCTGCCCACGCATTCGGCGAACGACCGTCCGCCGTTGTCACCGCTTGCGCTGAAACTGCTGCACGAGTCCGCGTTGGAACTCAGCCGGTACCGCGGCATCATTGCGCAGCTCCGAAGGCGGGCCAACCGCGTGCTGGAGGCCTACGGCGAACACCGTGCGACCGAAGCGCAGCGCAGCGGGCTGGGGCGCTTGGTTATGTCGTACGCCTGCCCGTTCCCCGAAGAGGATTGCAAGAGGCTCCAGCTGTTCGTGCGCACCGAACATCGGCTGGAAAACGCCGAGAAACTGGCCGGAGAGATCCACGCTGCGTGGCAGCAGTCGCTGGCGCTGGATGACAGGCGGGGAGAAAACGGCGTCCGGGAATCGTATACGCAGGTGCATGCCGCACTCCGCGAGGTCGGGGATTTGGTGGAAATGCTGGTAGAGAAAGTACTGGACGGCTACGAGGGGAAATAGATGGGGGGTAGCCGTGCAGCCGAAATCTTTTTTCGGCATCTTTGAGCCAAAATAACGATCACCATGTATAATATTGTTGTCAAGCTCTTGACCATCATTAGAATTGCTCCACTCCAACCGCGTACCGGCATAGCGGTACGCCACACATTTCCCACCCCACCCCATGAGCAGGAAAAGCAGGAACCTTGAAGGACAGACCGGCACCGACGTCGCCGTGCTGGAAGCCCCGGTCGTGGACCATGCATTGGAAGCGGACCTGGCGCATGTGAAAGGAGAACTGACAACCGTCCTGGCCGGACTTCTCAGTCGTCCCGATTTGCAGGGCGGCGATGGTGAGGTGATGGCTGTCCGTGTCCGCGCATCGCTCAACGGCGCGGTAGCCGAGAAGCCGGAGCTCGGTGATGCCGTCCAAGGAGTTCTGGCCGCGCGCTGGGAATCCATCAGCCATCTGCCTGCCGGTGCGGCAGCCGACACCATCGTTTCGGCCGTCCGCAAACGGATGAAGACCGCCGCCGCTGTCTCGCCGTCCGACGCGCCGGTTGTACCGACGCGCGCGGACACCGCGAATGCGGCCGTAGAATCCGCGCCAGTTGCCGTCGACGAAAACCCGGCGCTGACAAGGCTCATGGGCTATATCGATGAATTGCGGGCCCCGGAAGACGCGAAAGCCGTCTTGCGCCGCGACATCGGCGGTTTGGGTAAGCAGCTGAAAGACTCGCGCGTGGCCACCACGGCTCGCAAGTCCATCGTCAAAACTGCGAAGAAATTCCCCGGCAACGAAGCGCTGGTGGCAAAACTCGGGTAGTCCGATGCCTCTTTTTGCGCAACGGAAAGCCAAGAGTTTGCGATACGGCAGAATGTTCTTGTGGTGAAGCCGACTTTCCCTACAATCATCCCGCGCTGTATCACCTAGTTGGTACAAGCGGAGATCAGACCGGTCCTTTGCATCACCGTTTCCACGACAAAGAACGCGCTCTTGCAGCGCATTGTTGCCGCACCTGGATGGTGCGGCTGATCGGAGATTACCCTGCGGGGTGCTTCGGTTGCGGGGGTGTTCCCCGCACAATCATGCCGCAAGGCGCCGTGTTCCACCCATCAGAGGAGTCCGAGACCATGGCTAAGATCACCACGTCCCCCGTTCCCGTCACCGAAGACAGCAGCAGCGTCACCGCCGAACTCGCGCAGCTCCGCCGCCGCTCCCGCCTGCTCGACCCGGCCATCGCAGAGTCCTCCGCCGCCTACTGGGCGGCCACGGACGAGATGACCGACCTGCTCCAGCGCTACTACGAACTGCAGCGCCAGCAGACCGAGGCCGAGGAGACCTACAAGCAGGCGGCCGCCGAGCAGGCCGAGATCGACGAGCAGGCCGACGCGCTCCAGCAGTACATCGACGCGCTGGAGGCTAGCGTCAAGTCGCGCGGTGGCGAGACCGGCGAAGGCAAGAAGTCCAAGCGCCGCCACAAGAAGTTCGACCGCAAGGCGGCGTGCCAGCACCGCTCCAACGGCCTCGCCAGCCTGTCCGACGCGACCCACGTCAAGCTCGTGATCAAGGCCCGTCACAAGGCCAAGAAGAGCCGCGAGTGCGACAAGCCGACCAGCCAGATCCGCGCGGCCCGACTGCGCAAGCAGGTCCACCGGGACGAGTCGTTCACGCTGCGCTTCCGCCTGACCCCCGCCGACCTCGCGGCCGAAGCCCGCAAGGCCGAAGCCCGCAAGGCCAGCAAGGAAGGCAAGCGCGTGAAGCTGCTCGCCACCCTCACCGACCCGGCGCGCATCTCCGTCCTGCTCAATGGTGACCTGCACTCCTGACCCTCCGGCAGCCGGCGAACAATTCGATTGATAGATTGTGTCATTCCACATCCCGTACTCCAACCGCTGATGGGACTTCCGCCCTCTCCAGCTGTGCTTCGGCATAGCAGGGGAGGGTGGTACCCTCGGTCCGCGAGACCGCGTTCTTCGTCGCTTAGAGAATAGACATCCTGTTTTGTTGTATCTGTAAAAAGGCGCGAAGACAGGCTTTGCCTGTCTGGAGCGCATCAAAAATGGAAGAGAGAGTCCGCGAGAGAGAAACCGAAGGTTTCGCTTTCGCGAGTTGCCAATGGCGGAGAGAGAGGGATTCGAACCCTCGATTCCCGTGAGGGAATACACGATTTCGAGTCGTGCGCTTTCGACCACTCAGCCATCTCTCCGTGGTGCGGCAGAGGATACCAACATTCGGCTGTACGTCCTAGTGCTCTATTTTTCCTCCCTTCCGATGCGTTTCAGCTCGGCCTCCACGAACGGGTCCAGGTCGCCGTCCAGCACGCCCTCGGTATCGCTGGTTTCCACGTTGGTGCGCAGATCTTTCACCATCTGGTAGGGATGCAACACGTAGCTGCGGATCTGGCTGCCGAAGTCGGCGCTGACGTGCGCGCCCTTCAGCCGCTTGCGCTCGGCTTCCTCCTCGTCGTGCTGCCGCTGGAGCAGTTTGGCCTTCAGCATCTGCATGGCGCGTTCGCGGTTCTGCAGCTGCGAGCGTTCGTTCTGGCAGGCCACCACGATGCCGGTGGGCAGGTGCGTCATGCGCACGGCGCTGTCAGTCTTGTTCACGTGCTGGCCGCCTGCGCCGCCCGAGCGGTAGGTGTCGATGCGCAGATCTTCCATTTTCACTTCGATTTCATGCTGGAAGTCGCTCATGTCGGGCAGTACTTCCACCAACGCGAACGACGTCTGGCGGATTCCCTTGGCACCGAAAGGCGACAGGCGCACCAGCCGGTGCGTGCCGCGTTCGCATTTCAGGTGGCCGTAGGGCGCGTCGCCCGAGACGTGGATGGTCACCGACTTCAGGCCGGCTTCCTGGCCTGGCGTCAGTTCCACGATTTCGGTTTTCCATTCGCGGCGTTCGGCGTAGCGCAGGTACATGCGCTGCAGCATGGCCGCCCAGTCCTGCGCGTCGGTGCCGCCGGCACCGCTGGAAATGGTGAGGTACGCGCTGCCCAGGTCGTACTTGCCGCCCAGGTACAGGCCGCGCTCGGCCGCGCTCCAGGCGTGGAACAGGCGGTGATACTCCTTCTCCAGCATGGGAAGGTCGCTGGCGTGCGAGACTTTGGCGACGTCCAGCAGGTCGCCGGTTTCCTGCTCAAGTTTGATAATGGGTTCCCACTGCTTCTTCAGCGCCTTCATGGGCTCGCTCGCGCCGAGCATCAGCTCGAGGGT
>DAORHV010000002.1:0-19297 GCA_035438175.1 Candidatus Peribacteria bacterium | reverse complement strand
GTAGGCGTCGTCGGGGTTCTCGGCGATCTTGCGTACCGGCTCGGCCACGCCCGGGCTGTAGGCCAGCGAGAGGTCCTCTTTATTGCGAAGCGGCTTGGTCACCCGGATGGCGGTTTTGCCGCGCGGCAGCTGCTCATGGAGTTTCAGCGATTCTTCGTACACGTTTGTCATAGTGACCGCAGTATACCCGCGCATACCAAAGGTGGCCCGGACGTACGTCCGGGCCGGGCCCTTCCCCTGACCTTAACCCCTGCCATCCATCAGGCGCTTGATGCGGGCCTCGAGCAGACCGCGCCACCAGTGCTGGATGAACCAGTCCACGGTGTTGTCGGCGTCGCGCCAGAACGTCCGCTCGATGAGCATCGTCGCGTTGCCGCGCCGCCGCGTGAAGCGGAGTGTCATCATGCGGACGGGCCGGCTCAACTCGATCTCGAGCCAGCCGATCTTCGCGACGGAGTTGGGGCCGGGGGAGGCCGGGATGCGCTTGCGGGCGAGGCAGAGAAGCCACAGTTCGACCGCAAACCAATACAGGCGGGGCATAGGACACCGGTGCCTGAGGCACATCGAGGAAAAGAGCCAAACGCATTATCAAATAATAATGATATTTAGTCAATTATACGCCCATCAGCCGGCATCCGGGCGAATTCGGTGTACGCCGAAAACGCCGCGAACGGTTCGCGGCGCTCTTGGTGAAAAGCGACTAACGCTTCTTCGACTTGGCCTTCGTCTTCTTGGCCTTGGTCTTTTTCACGACCTTCTTCTTGCTCGCAGTGCGAGACTTAAGTTTTTTGGGCATAAGAATACTGTCCGCTTAATATGTTTTCCGTACAAGTGTTTGCGCATGCGTCTTCCGTGATACGTCGTGCGATGCACGATGCGGTTATGCGCGGATCGCGTCGCGCACGAGGTCCGGCATCCTCATGGAGCGCACTTTTTATTTAGCGTGCTTCGCACGCGCCATCTGAGCTATGGCAATTCTGTAAAAAGCCGTCGCGAAGGCAAGCTCCGCTTGCCTGGAGCGACACCTCTTTACCGGGAGAGTCCGCGAGAGGGACTTCAGTCCCTTTCGCGAGTGTAATGGCGGAGCCAACGGGATTCGAACCCGCGACCTCTTCCGTGACAGGGAAGCGCTCTAACCAGCTGAGCTATGGCTCCATTTCAGACATCTCCAATGGGCGTCACTTGGTTCCCATCGGGCCAAAAGACTAGCAAAGAAGACTATGCAACACAATTGGACCGGGGTCCTATCCTTAGGCATTCCAGGCCTTTTGCACGTACTCCTGCACCGCGCGATGGGTGTTGAAGTAGCCCATAAGGCCGATGGTGCGCTTCATGCGGCGGATCCAGCGCACGTGGTCGGCGTGCTCGTACTCCGGAATCACCTGGTACTGCAGCTGTGTGTACAGGTCCTCAGCATCCAACTGGCGCGTGTCGTCGGCGTCCAGCGCCTGGGCCAGGGGACCGATGCGCCAGCCGGCTTGCGGGTCCATTTCGTACCCCTCGATCCACCAGCCGTCGAGCGTGGACAGGTTCAGCGTTCCGTTAATGCACGCCTTCATGCCCGACGTGCCGGACGCCTCGTGCAGACGCGTCGGCGTATTCAGCCAGACGTCGGCACCCGAGACCATCATCTTGGCCAGGTCGGGGTTGTAGTTCGGGATGTAGACGATGCGGATTTTGTCCGACAGCGAACGTGAGCGCTGGATCATGCGCTTGATGACGTCCTGTCCGAACGGATCCTGCGGATGCGCGTTGCCCGAATGAATGATCTGCAAATGCCCCTGGCCGACTTCGATCAAGCGATTCAAGTTCGTATAGATAAGCTCCGGTCGCTTGTAGGCAACCACGCGGCGTGCGCTGGCGATGGTCAGCGTGTTCTCGTCCAGCGGCATGACGGCATGCTTGTTGGCCTCGGCGATCAGGCGGCGCTTGGCGATGCGGTGCGCGTTCCACAGCGCGTCGTCCGGAATGTCGCGGCTGCTCTTGGCGAGCAGCGAGGGGTCCTCGCGCCAGCCCGGGCAGTAGTCGTCCAGCAAGGCCCGCATCTCGTCGCTGGCCCAGTGTTCGGCGTGTACGCCGTTGGTGATGTGATCGATGTTTTCACCCGGGAACATCGCGCGCGAGACCATGCCGTGCACGCGGGCGACGCCGCAGGTGTAGCGGCTCAGGTGCATGGCGAGCAGCGTCATGGACAGACTGTCTTCGCCGGCGATCTTGCGGATGTGCCACGGCAGCATGTCGCCCACCACTTTGTAGGCCATGTCGTACGGGAACACGTCGTGGCCGGCCTTCACCGGCGTGTGCGTGGTGAACGCGCAGCTGGGCCGCACGAGATCGTCTTTAAATTCACGCTCGCGCAACAGTTCCAGCGTCAGGAACGCGGCATGACCTTCGTTCATATGGAACGTGCCGACGTTTTTGTGGCCGAGCTTGCGCAGCATGCGCACGCCGCCGATGCCCAGCACCACTTCCTGTTTCAGCCGCATGAATCCGTCGCCGCCGTACAGGTACTTGGTGATGTCGCGGTCCCACGGCTGGTTCTCGGGCAGGTTCGTATCCAGGAAATACACCGGCACCGTGTGGCCGCGGCTCTGGAGTTCCAGCACCCACACGCCCACTTTCACTTGGCGTCCTTCAATGGTGACTTCCACGGTCTCGGGCAATTTCTTCAGCACCTCGGACGGATTCCAGTCCATCTCGCTGTACTGCTGCGAACCGTCGTGGTTGATCGACTGTTTCATGTACCCGTGCTGCCAGCACATGGTCATGCACGCCGCCTTCACGCCCAGATCGGTGGCCGACCGCATGATGTCGGCGGCCAGCACACCCAGTCCTCCCGCGAACGTGGGGATGTGGCGCGAGAAGCCGATCTCCATCGTGAAGTATCCGACGGTCAGATCTTTGGTGGCTGCGGGTGTGGCCATACTGTTCCTGGCGAAGGGAATTAGTCGTTATCGTTTTTGATCTGCGGTGCGATCACTTCACTGAACGCGTCATTGACGATCACTTTTTGCATCTGTTCCACGATGCTTCCTTGCGTTACCGCCACACCCTGTGCGCGGAGATCAATTTGGGTTGCTGCGGTGAAATGACGGCCGTCGGTTGTGTTGTAATAGACCAGCGCCCTGCCGTCGATACCCACCGCCACGCCGTAGGTGCGGCCGCTGCTCTCACGGGCGAAGGTGCGGTTTTCGCAAGCCTTCTGGAAAGCTTTGTTCACGGCAAGATTTGCGCGGAGCTGGAAAACCTTCTGCTCCAATTTGGCGCGTGCTTCTGGGTTGCCAAGAGCGTCTTTCACGGAGCCCTTGATGTCTTTGAGTTCGGAGGCAGTCTTCTTTTCAGGCTGTTCAAAAGGGATGGGTTCATTGCGATTTTCAGGATTGGCTTGCTGGAATACCAGGCGCTGCTCGCGGTACGGAGAATCCGGCGGAAAGCGGAAGGACTTCATGGGAATGATGGGAATTGAGTGTTCGTCTTAACTATATTATACCATAATTATAGAATTATGACAATAAGGCTCTCCTCAAGCACGCCGGAAGCCTCTATCCTCTTTCGTAATGGCCATCGATCCCCACATCTTCCGCGCCTACGACATCCGCGGTAAAGCGTACACACAGCTCACGGCGGAGGCGTGTTGGTGGATCGCCACGGCGTTCGGTTCGGTCGTCCGCGAAAAATACGCCGCCGAAACCAAGACGCCCACGGTCGTGGTGGGACACGACGCCCGCACGCACAGCCCGGAGTTTTTGGAGGAGGTCGTGTCGGGTCTCATGGCCGCGGGATGCAGCGTGAAGCGCATCGGCCAGACGCCGAGTCCGCTGAACTACTTCACGGTGTGCAACCGCGGTTTCGACGCCGGCATCCAGATCACCGCCAGCCACAACCCCAAGGAAGACAACGGACTGAAGCTGCATCTGCGCGGAGCCGAAGCGTACGCCGGCGAAGATCTGCAGACGCTGCGCCAGCGCATCGAGGCCAAGCAGGTGCTCAGCGGCACCGGCGCGGCGGAAGACGTGGAAGCGGTGATGACCTACATGGAATACCTGGAGCAGTTGTTCCCCGCCGCCGGCGCACGGCGCCACGTAGTGGTGGACGGCGGCAACGGCGTCGCCGGACCGACGTACGCCATGGGCCTCAAGCGCATCAAAGCCAAGGTCACCGGCATTTACCTGCAGCCCGACGGCACGTTCCCGAACCACCCGGCCGACCCGAGCAAGTACGCCACGCTGGCGGATTTGCAGGCCAAGGTTCTGGAGACCGGCGCCGACTGCGGCTTCGCGTTCGACGGCGACGGCGACCGCCTGGGGGTCATCGACGAAAAGGGCCAGATCGTGACCGCCGACCAGATCATCCTGCTGCTGGCCAAAGACCACCTGAGCCGCAATCCGGGTGCGCCGGTGGTATTCACGGTCAGTAACTCGGGACTGCTGGAGAGCGAAATCACGAAGTGGGGCGGCAGGCCGGTCATGTGCAAAGTCGGACACTCGTTTGTGGAGCACGCCATGCGCGACAACAACGCGCAGCTGGGTGGCGAACAGTCGGGCCACTTCTTCTGCGGCGAGGGCTACTATGGCTTCGATGACGCGCTGGTGGCGGCCATGCGCGTGCTGAGCATTTTGGGCGCCAACAAGAAGGCCAAGCTGTCCGAGCTCATCGCCGAGTTCCCGCCGGTGTTCCAGGCGCACGAGCTGCGTCCGCATTGCGATGATGCCAAGAAGAAGGAGATCGTGGCGAAGATCAGCGAGTACTTCGCGGCGAAGTATCCGGTGAACACGCTGGACGGCGCGCGGGTGGATTTCGGAGACGGAGCCTGGGCGGGGATCCGGTACAGCAACACGAGTCCGTGTCTGTCGGTGTGCATCGAGGCGCGGAGCCCGGAGAAACTGAAGGCGGTTGAGGCCGAGGTTCTGGGGCATTTGGGAACGTACGCGGAGGTCCAGTTATAGCCAAAAAAAGAGGGACTCCCAGGACTCCGACGACTCCAATGACTCCGAAGAAACTTTGGCGAACGTATTCTGGTGGCATGCACCAACGTCCTTACGAAAAGCTTATTGTCTGGCAGGAGGCATACAAACTTTGCCTCTTTGTCTACCGTGTTACGTCCGAATTTCCTTCGTATGAAAAATTCGGACTGGCGAATCAGGCGCGTCGATCTGCCGTGAGCGTCCCCTTAAATATTGCTGAGGGAAATGCAAAACACTCGAAGCCTGATCAGGCGAGGTTTCTCGATATCGCCATCGGCTCCCTAGAAGAGTTGCATTGTTCTTTGCGCATCAGTCGGGATTTGGAATACATGGATAACGGCCAATTTGAGCGCATTGATCATTCTGTGCAACGCACCAGCTTTTTGCTCATGCGCCTGCGCAAAACCTGTAAATGAGCTTCTTTGGAGTCCTGGGAGTCCTTGGAGTCCTGGGAGTCCTAAGCCACTATGTCCCCAACAGCTTCCCGCATGACGCCTCCTCTTTCTCTCACCGGCCGCCAATGGGTCATGCGCCGCGATGCAGTGCCCGATCTTATCGAAACACTGGCGAAGGAAAGAGGGTTGGAGGATGTGGTGACAGGAAAGCCGTTGAAACTGTCGGACCCCCTTCGTTTTCCCGAAGCCTCCAAAGCCGTCGAACGTATCGAGCGCGCGATGACATCCGGCGAAACCATCGGCATCTTCGGCGACTACGACGCCGATGGCATCACCGGCGTGGCGCAGGTCGTGCGGTTCTTCCGCCGCCACAACGTCGAGCCCGTCGTGCATCTGCCGCACCGCGCCACCGAGGGCTACGGCATGAAAATCGAAAGCTTGAACGCGCTGCATGCCAAGGGCGTGAAGGTGCTCATTACGGTGGACACCGGCATCGCCGCCACCGCCGAAATCGCGCACGCCAAGTCGCTGGGCATGGATGTCATCGTCACCGACCATCACCACGCGCCCGACGGCCGTCCGGACGCGTACGCCGTACTGCATCCGCTCATCCCCGCGCCGTTTCCGAATCCGCATCTGTCGGGCTCCGGCGTGGCGCTCATGCTCGTGCGCGCGCTCGAGCACGGCAAGCCGTGGCCGGGCATCGAACAGGACATCATCCTGGCCGCCATCGGCACCATCGGCGACTTGGTGCCGCTCACCGGAGAGAACCGCGGGCTGGTCATCCACGCGCTGCGGTTGCTCTCCAAACTGCCCGCGTCGCCGCTCAAGGATTTCGCCGACCAGGTGCGCGGCCAGAGCGCCCAGGCGCTCACCAGCACCGACATCGCATTCCGCATCGTGCCGCGCATCAACGCCAGCGGCCGCATCGATCATCCCATCGTTGCGTTGCAGGCGCTGCTCGACGGCGGCGACTCCTTGGCCAAACTCCACGCGCTGAACACCGAACGCCAGGGCATCACCGGCCAGATGGTCGAGATGGCCGTGGCGCGCCTCGATCCCACCAAGCCCTTCCTGTGCGTGGCCAGCCCCGAGTTCCACTCCGGCGTGGTCGGCCTGATCGCCGGCGCGCTTTCCGAACGCTTCGGCCGCCCCAGCCTGGTGGCCGCCGTCAGCGGCGACATCTGCACCGCGTCGCTGCGCAGCATCCCGCAGGTGAACGTAGTCGAATTGCTCAATGCCCCCACCGTCAGCCCGCTGCTCATCACCTACGGCGGACACGCCCAGGCCGCCGGCTGCACCTTCCACAAAGACAACTTCGAAGCGCTGCGCGCCGCGCTGAACGCCCGCATGCTCGAACTGGGACTCACCGGCGACGCCATGCGTCCGGTGCTGCACATCGATGCCGCGCTGCCGCTCACCAGCGCCACGCTGCCGTTCGCGGAATCGCTCCAGCGGCTCGAGCCGTTCGGCATGGGCAACGATCATCCGGTGTTCATGCTCCAGGGGCAGTCCATCGAATACATCCGCACGGTCGGCGCCGAAGGCAAACATCTGCAGTGCCGCGTCGGCGGCAAGAAAGCGGTCGGCTTCGGACTCGGCGCGCACGCGCAGTCGCTGGCCGGCATCGGGTGGTGGGACGTGGCGTTCACGCTCGGCATCAACGAATGGAACGACAAGCGCGAAGTGCAGCTCATGATCAAAGACGTGCGGCCCATGCAAAAAAAGACCGCCTGATTCCCGTTAGCGGAAAACAAAAAGGACTCCGCTCGGGAGTCCTTGGATTCTTGGGGTTGGTGGTCGCGGCCTAGACCGGAACCAGGCTGCCCTCGACCGAGAAGACCTCGGTCACCGGGGCGTTCAGCGCCATGGAGATTTTGTAGGCAAGCAACACGGACGGGTTCGTGGCGCCGCGCTCGATCGACATGATCGTCTGGCGGCTCACGCCGACGCGCAACGCAAGTTCCTCCTGCGTCATCCCGCGCTCGAAGCGCAGGCGGCGGATGTTGTTCCTGAGGGTTGCGGTCGGCATCGTATGGAAGGGGGAGAAACCGTTCGACTCCTCGCTACAGAAGCGAGCAGGCGCGGGAATTGTACTGATCTTCTAGGGAGCGGCAAGTCTATTTTCCGGCGATGCCTTTGCAGCCTCTCCGGACGCCGTGAAAGAACACTTGCCGTTACATTGACGGAATTATGAAATAGTATGACCGATTTCTGTCATGCAACAGGGCTGATTCGAACACTACCATCTCATAAATATCGGAATTTGCCATACGGCCTTTTTGCCGAATACAAGCGATATTCTGTACATTGGTGGCCATGTCTCCCTCCCCGTTCCACGGCATTTTCTCGGCGTCGACCGAGGCCGATGCGGGTGGAACGATGGAGCGCCGCTCGCCGGTCCACTCACACGCGAAGTCCCACGTGGTGAAGCCGGCCGCTCCGGCACCGTCGCAACAGCAGCAGACCGGCGGACAGGTGGCGCTGGATATTTTCGAGTTCGACAACTACTACATCCTCAAGGCTCCGATGGCCGGCGTGAAGCTGGCCGATTTGGATATCGAGATCACCGACAACGTCATCACCATCCGCGGTCAGCGTAAGCAGACCGACGACATCCCGCAGAACCAGTACTACCTGCAGGAATGTTTCTGGGGCGAGTTCAGCCGCTCGGTCACGCTGCCGTGTTCCATCGATCCGAAAAAAGTGAAGGCGACGTTCAACAAAGACGCCATCCTGAAAATTCTCATCCCGAAGGAAGAGCGCGTGAAGATTATCCGCATCAGCGAGTAAAGAACGCAGGACGGTCGCCGCGTGTTGCGAACGGGTGTATTCTCGGTGCATGAAACACTCCTTCCTCGCGACCGGACTCCTTTCGCTTCTGCTGCTGACCGCCTGCAATGGGGGCGCATCGGCTGCGCAATTCCAGCAGGGCCTGAACTACTGGCAGGGCAAAGGCGTCGCGAAGGATCCTGTCAAAGCGGTGGAGCTGTTCACGGCCGCCGCCGACGCCGGCAACGCCGACGCGCAGCTGACGCTCGGCTACCTGTATATGAAGGGCGAGGGCGTGGAGATGAACACCGACAAGGCCACCGAGCTGTTCGTGAAGGCCGCCGAGCAGGGCGGCCGCGACGCGCAGTACAACGCCGGATTGTCGTACGTGCGCGGCAGCGGATCGTCGCTCAACTACCCCGAGGCGCTGAAGTGGTTCAAGCTCGCCGCCGAACAGGGCGACGTTGGCGCCATGTTCAACGTCGGCGTCATGCTGGCCAACGGCGAGGGTGCCCCGGCGGACCTGGTGGGTGCGTACGCGTGGTTCACCATGGCGGTGGAAGCCGGCGACACCGGCGCCTCCGAAAGCCAGAAGAGCGTCGAACACGCGCTGACGTCCGAACAAATGCAGCAGGCCGAGACGCTGCTGGCGCAGCTGCGCGAGAAAGTCCGCCGCGCGTCGCCGCCCGCGTCCAAGCCGGCGCTGAAAATGACCACGCAGCCGATCTGACGCAGGTTTGACGGCGGTCGCATTGCGACGAGGAACCCACTTTCGCGGTATGCGGGGAGTGCGTAGGCTTCTTGCTGCCCGCAAGGGCGAATGTCCTCCGACGCCCATGGTTTTGCCACGGGCGTCGGAGTGATACTGGAGCACTCCTTCCTTGGAGCTGAACGTCGTGGGCGTCCCGGCTCACGACACGCTGGGGCTGAGGGACTTGAGCTTGCGGCGAAGCAGCTTGCGCTTCCACTTCTTGAGCTGGAGACGCTTCTTCCGCTTCTCGAGATTCGCCTTGCGCAGATTCATGGGACCGACCTCCGAAAGATGTGAGTGTGACCAGATTCCACTTGCCGCCGCCCCCGAGACTACGGGTGCAGACGCGGACGAAAGCGGATTCCTTGTCGCCGGCGGTGAGAATGAACGGAACGGCCAAATGCCCCTCGGGGTGAGTGAGGGGTGCGTTGTGTGCGATAGGTACTTTCCGATTACGCAACGACACCCCGTCCACGGACCGTGGCCTGCTTGCGCATGGAGGCGACGTTGGAGAGGTGCGAGAGTTTCATCGGATAACTCCAGACTTTATCCAACTTCATCCGTGAGTCAATAAAAATCTCCGCGATGTCGTACACTGTTTGCGTGCGCATCCTCCTCGTCGACAACTACGACTCGTTCACCTACAACCTGTACCAGCAGATCGGCGCATTGGGCGCCGATGTCATCATTGCGAAAAACGACCAGATCAACGCCGCCGCCATCCGCTCGCTCGCGCCCACGCACATCGTGCTGTCGCCGGGTCCCGGCACGCCCGACGGCGCGGGCGCCAGCAACGACATCATCCGCGCGTTCGCGGGAGTCGTTCCCCTGCTGGGCGTGTGCCTGGGCCACCAGTGCATTGGGCAGGTATTTTCCCCGTACGGAGCCAAGAACGTGGTGCACGCGCCCGAGCTGCTGCACGGCAAAACCAGCCCCGTTTCCCACAACGAAAAAGGAATCCTGCGCGGCGTTCCGTCGCCGTTCACCGCCGCACGCTACCACTCGCTGCTCGTGAAGGAAGTCCCGCCGATGTTCCGCGAAATGTGCTGGACCACCGCCGCGGACGGCAAGCGGCTGATCATGGGTCTCATGCACGAATCGCTGCCGGTGTTCGGCGTACAGTTCCATCCCGAGTCGTTTCTCACGCCTGACGGCAACCGCATCATCGAGAATTTCCTCGCCTGCCGCGCATGACGACCTTGCCGTTCCCCGCCGGCGATCCGCTCGAATTTTTCGCGCGCCTGCGCGCGTCGGAGAAAAACGTTGCCTACGTCACCGCCGGCGAATGGACGGTCATCGCGTGGGACCCGTCGGAAACCATCGTAGGCGATGCGCCTGCGTCGCTGGAAATACTCGCCGCGGCCGTGGAACGCCGCCGCACGCAGCCCTCCGCGCTGCCGTTCCCCGGCGGCCTGATCGGCTATACCGGCTACGATCTGGGCTGCGAACTGCTGGGCGTGAACACGCACGCAAAGGACGATCAGCACATTCCGGGACTGTGTTTCCATGCCTACGACCGCGCGGTGCTTATCCGCGGCAACCAGCTCACCGTGGTGGGCGACGCCGCGTTCACGGCGGCGGTGCAGGTCATCCTGAAGCGTCCTCCGCCGCCGCTCCCGCCCGCGCCCGTGCTGCGGTTCCGCGCGCGCATGACCAAGGCCGCGTACGCCAAGGCGTTCCGGCGCATCAAGCGTTGTATCCGCGACGGCGAGTTCTACCAGCTGAATTTCGCCCAGCGTTTCGACGCCGTCAGTTCGGCCGACCGGCGCGAACTCTTCGCGATGCTTGCCCGCCGCAACCCGGCCGCCTGCATGTCGTTCTTCGAATCCAAAGCCTGCACGCTGCTGTCGTTGTCGCCCGAGACATTCGTGCGCATCGACGGCAGCCGCATCGTCACACTTCCTATTAAGGGAACGCGTCCGCGCGGCGCGACCGCCAAAGACGACCAGCGTTTGCGCCAGGAACTATTGGGCAGCGCCAAGGAACGCGCCGAGCTGTCCATGATCACCGACCTGCTGCGCAACGACCTGGGCCAGCTGTGCCGCATCGGCAGCGTGACGGTGGAGGCCGCCTGCGTGGTGCAGCCCAACCCCACGGTGTGGCACACGCATTCGGCGGTGGCGGGCGAACTGGAACCGGGCGCGTCGATCATGGACGTGCTGCGCCGCTGCCTGCCGGGCGGCTCGGTCACCGGTTGTCCCAAGCGGCGCGCGGTGCAGGAAATCGACGCACTCGAACCGCTGGCACGCGGCCCGTACACCGGCGTGCTGTGCATGCTCGGCGACGGAGGACATGCCGAAACAAGCATCCTCATCCGCACTCTGGTTTCCACAGGCAAGAAACTCTCGCTCTCGGTCGGCGGCGGCATCGTGGCCGATTCCACGCTGAACGACGAATACCGCGAGACGCTGGACAAAGCCAAAGCGTTCTTCGATCTTGCGCGGCCCAAGGCCATGACGTGGATCAACGGAGTCTCCGCCGATCCGCTGGATCCGCGCCTGGCGTTGCTCGACCCGCTGCGGGCCAAAGGCAAGGCGGTGTTCGAAACGCTGCGCACGTATAACGGCGTCCCGTTCGAATCCGGTGCGCACGGCGACCGGCTACAGGAGTCCGCCCGCCTGCTCGGATTCGCGTTGCCGGCGCACTGCCTGAACCTCGGCCGCGCGGTGTCGGTTGCGGCGCAGGTGTGCGGCAGCGGTCCGTTGCGCATTAAAGTCCTGGCGACCCCGTCCGACGTGCTGGTGGACTGCCGGCCGCTCGTCATCGACCCGAAGATCTACCGCGGCGTCTCCGCCATGTTCGTGAAAGCCGAGCGCGTCACGCCGTTGGCCAAGGCGCTGCCGTACGAGGTCTGCGCGCGCGCCAACGCCGCCGCCCGCAAGCACGGCCACGAAGAGGCGCTGCTGCTGGATTCCGCCGGCCGCGTGCCCGAAGGCGCGTACTCCAACGTGTTCTGGGTCAGCGGCGGCGTACTGCATACCGCCGGTGAACGCGTGCTCCTCGGCATCACCCGCGCGGTGGTGCTGAAGCTGGCCAAGCGGCTGAAGCTGAAGATCCGGTTCGCGATGCCGCTGAAGCAAGATTTGCTGGAAGCCGACGAAGTGTTCATTACGAAAACCACCACCGGTCCGGTGCCGGTGACGCGCATCGGGAGGGCGAGGATCGGTTCGGGCAAACCGGGCGCCGTCACGAGAAAGATCCTGAAGGCGTACGCCGACTACTCAGGCTGATCCCTGCGCAGCATCGAGCGCGTTATCAGCCGCAGCGCCGTCTCGGGTCCGCCCAGACGGTCGATACGCTGACGGCAGGCATCCATTTCCGCGGTCACTGCCGCCCGGGCCGCCTGCTTCAGGGCTATCAGCGCCGATCGCACGGCTTCGTTCGTGTCACCGATGGCGAGCAACCCGTCATGCACGAGTTCGTCCAACGCGGCCAGCGGCATGGCGGTGGCGCTTCCTCTGGTCACCAATTCCGGCAGCACCGCGATCGCCGTTCCTTCCGCAGCCGCAGCCTCCAGGAGTTGCGTCGCCCGTCCCACGCAGTTTTCAACGATGACCTGCAGCCCGATGGAAAGCGCTTGGTCTTCCATGCCGCGGACAAGATCACGCGCACGTGAAATGTGCGCACCGAGGACGGTGTCTCCGCCGAGTCTTCGCTGTTCAGGCGTATCCATAAACGAGATGCTACACCCAAGGAGATTGCTTCCGTCAAGAATCCTGCGTGGTATACTCGCGCTCCCATGCGACTCACCCAAGCAATTCTGCCCGTCGCCGGATTCGGCACGCGCTTCCTGCCGTGGACCAAAGTGGTGCCCAAGGAACTGCTGCCCATCGGCAACGTGCCCATCATCGCGCTGCTCGTCGACGAATGCCTGAGCGTCGGCATCACCGACATCTGTTTCGTCATCAGCCGCGGCAAGGAGGCCATCCCCGAGTACTTCGAACAGCACCGTGCGCTGGAGCGCGAACTGGAGAACCGCGGCAAACTGCACATGCTCAGCGAGCTGAAGAAATATGACAATGTGAATTTCCACGTGGTGTACCAGAACGAAATGAAAGGCGACGGCCACGCGATTTTGCAGGCGCACTACTGGGTGAAGACCGAGCCGGTGGCCGTGCTGTTCGGCGACGACCTGATCATCGGTAAGAAGAACGGTCTGCAGCAGCTGGTGTCAGCCCACGACAAACTGAAGTCCAAGCGCGACAACGCCTTCCTGTGCCTGCAGAGCGTGCCCGAGGAACTGGTCTCCAAATACGGCATCGTCGCCATCGATGAGGCGCATTCCGACGGCCGCCTGAAGCGCATCAACGGACTGGTGGAGAAGCCCAAGCCCAAGGACGCGCCGTCCCGGCTCGGCATCGTCGGCAAGTACCTCATCCCGCGCTCGACCATCGAGGTGCTGCACCGCACCGAGGCCGGCCACATGGACAAGGAAATCCGCCTCATCGACGCGCTGAAGTCGCAGCTTTCCACGCTGGACGTCTACGGCTACGAGTTCGAAGGACAGCGCCTGGATACCGGAACGCCCGAAGGCTACCGCGAGGCGGTGAGCGTGTTGTGCTGATATGCAGACGATCAATCTCCTGCCCGGCGAACGCGAACCAACTCCCGACGAATTGCAAAGCGGCGCGGTAGTCGTGGTGGAGTACGTGAAATGGATCGGCCAGGAATTGTTCCGCGTGGTGTTGCGGCCGGGACAGTGCGCGGACGGCGTGGCCGCCATCCGTGCGAAATGGGAAGGGCAGCGCTTCACCGGACCCGCCGGTGCTTTCACGTTCAACGACGTTGATACGCCCGTGCTGATCGGTCAGGTGGAGGAGGCGTGCGTGATGCCCGACGTGACGTTCACGGTGCCGGCCGCTCCATAGGCGCACGGCAAACAACCTCGATGATCAGGCCGGTTCAGCGCTTGCCCGTGAAACGCCCGGCTTGTGCGCCCATCATGTATTCGATGTCGGCGATCGCCGGCGTCTTGCCGGACGTATCCAGCGTGTAGTGCATCACGCTGGAGGGTTTGTTCGGACCGATGACGGTGACGCCCCAGGCTTCGGCCATGCGTTGCGCGATGCCGCCCTTCTGCCCGGTGCTGCACGATTCCAAGAGGACCGTAGCGCCCGGCTCGAAGAATTCCCGGCCCATGCGCGCCATGCCGCTTGTGCGCAGGTCGCGGCGGCGCAGCAACAGGCGGTTCTGGTGCGAATTATTATCGCCGAAATGAATGCCGTCGGCGGTGCCGTGCCCGCCGATGACGGCGAACGAAATCTTGCCGTGGTCGCGGTGCATGCGGGCCAGGCTGCGCATGAAGCCGTAGCGGCCGCCGGTCTCCGAAAACCGCAGCGTGTATTTGTCCCCCAGCTGCTGCTGCAGCGTATCGAATTGATTGGTCGGCGCATGGCTGGTGAACGCGTTGTTCCAGTCGCCGTGCGGAAAGACCACCACCGCCTGCGGCTTGTCTTTTTCATCACGCGTCTCATATTGCTTGATGAGCAATTCCAGCGGGTAGCGCATGAACATGCAGATGCCGTAACGCTTTTGCAGCAGCGCGGCCGAGCCCCGGTGGGCGCGCTCGAGCTTGGCGATCACGCTGGTGTTGATGCTGAATGTGCCGCGCAGCATGTAGTCGCGCGCATCCTGGAAGTCGCTGGGGGTGCCATGCTCCCAGGCCTGGAAGAGCGCGGCGGCATCCAGGCCGCGGTCGGTGAGTGCCTGACGCAAAATCTCTTCCCCCTGTTGCCTGCGGACCGGATCTTTGGATTTCATCAGTTCCTCGATGCAGCCCAGGCTGCGGCTGGTTTCCGCTTCGCTGCCCCAAATGCCGGTGCGCGTCATGTGCAGCGTCGCCTCGCGTTCCGCCGGCGTTCCGCGCAGCAGATTCGTCGCGTCTTCCACGGGCGAGATCTCGGGCATGATGTCGCGCATCCGCTCACGGCTCTCCAGCGCCGCCTGGCGCTGCTCGTCGGTGCCGCGCTCGTAGAGCTCCTCCAGCCCATGCTTGTAGTCGGCGAGCTGATACGGCCTGTACCGTACCGAACGCTCCATTGCAGGCAGTCCTTCGGCCAGCAGCTGGCGCGAAGCATCGCGCAGCGGACGATCGGCGGCCTCCCGTCGTGAGCGCAGGATGCGCCAGCCGGTCGTTTCATGGCTGCTCATCCGGAGCAACCGCTCGAAAATTTCATGCGTGTACCGCAGATCGTTCATCTCTTGCACCAGCGCCTCACGCGTCGCGCCCAGGTGGCGGGTCGTTTTATGCACGTTGCTGCGGGCCGGATTCTCATTCCAATCGATGATCCGCAAAGCGGCCGTCGCCCGTTCGTGGCGTGCTTTCTCGGGCGCGTGAAAGGCATGGAAGCGTTCCGTGGAAGCCGGATCGTTGTACAAAGCCCTGCTGAATTCCTCGAACGTGTAATTGGTGCTGAGCAGCCGGTGGAAGGCCGCCGCGGCCGGCTCGGCGATGGCGCGCGGGTCGGTATCGGTACTCGACCGCACCGCACTCCAAATCGCTTCGGCCTGCGCAAGCATGCCGGGCTTTCCCGCGAAGTTATTCAGCGGCGCGACGAAGCTGCCCTGCATGGTACGGATCATGATTTCCTTCGCCTGGGCCGAGACGGGCGCGCCTCCCAATTCGCTCATCATCATGCCCCTCATACCGCCGACGCCGTGCTGGTACGATTCCCAGCCGGTTTTTTCGGCCGGCGGGTCCTCCTGCGCAACGTCCGCGTTCTCATCCGGGTCCGGCAGCCGCTCGATGTCGTTTTTCGGCATGTTTCAGCAAAAAAATATCCGTTCATTGTATCAGAAAACGGCCTAGCGCGGTAGGTACGACTACGGCAAACAACCCGCCTCCCCATTTACAAGGGAGACGGGCCGGTGTCCTAGACACTGAGGCTTCGATGATCAGGAAGGATTAGTGCGTGCCGTAGGCGCGGGCGGACTCGAGCTGGACGGGCACGTTCAGGTCGAGCGAGAGCGTGAATTGCTGGCTGGTCTGGAACACCGCGTGAATGCCCGTCACGCGGAGGGTGGAAGCGTCCACCACCGTTGCGCTGCCCAGCGCCGGTCCGGAAGCCCCGATGGCCTCGTCGTACCGGCGCAGTTGCACCGTGGAGCCGATGACACCGGCGAAACCGCCCTGCGTGTCACGGAACTCGACGGTCTCCACCGTGGCCGGACCCACCCCGATCGCGAACCGCCCGACCTCCTCCAGCCCCGGCCCCGGCTGGGCGTCGAGGAAGATGGAGGAGATGGACAGCTCGGTCTGGGGCGGGACGTACGGCGGCGGGCTGGCGGGCGGCGCGGCGGCCGGTGCGGGCTGGTGCGCCTCGGGCGGGCAGTTGGCGTAGAAGAACCCGAGGGTGCCGTACAGCAGGTACGGCACGAACCCTTGGTAGGGCTCGTCGGCCTTTGCCAGCACGACCAGATCCGTGCCGCCCCCTTGCGGGAAGATGAAGGGCACGAAGTAGCCGTTGACCGGGCGGATGTTCTCCTGCACCACCAGCCCCTGAGAGGTGGATGCGTAGATGGCGAACGTCCCGTGGAAGTCGGGTGACACTAACATCAGCACGTACGGGTCGGCCTTATTGGTCCACGAGTACACCACGGGCGTGTACGCATCACACCCGACCGCCCCCATGTTCAGGGGGACGACCTTCGTCGGCATCGGAGCCGGCGTGGTGCGGTCTTCGAGTTGCATCAGGGCTGGCGTTGCGAACTGGTTGCTGCGGCCCCGCGACGTTGCGAGGCTGAACTCACCGAACATGGTAAAACCCAATAGTGGTGTGGGCGAAAAACGTACCCAATCGGACTCAAGCCATTTCAAGCACTACGGCTCGCGTTCAAACCTTTCTGTCGAAGCCGGTGTATCAAGGAACGGTTCCCATTCATCAGAGTCAGGCCGCGTAAACGGCCCTAGCGTCGCGACAAGCGGCGCAAATGAATGGAAAGTAAACTATACTCAATCCCCGTCCAAGTCCAGTCTCTTCAGTGAAAGGACGCCATATTCACTCCCGGTGAGAAAACGGCTTATGCAAGCCGTTCCTTTGCTACAGTTCGCGCTTCAGCAGCTCGATTTCGTCGCGCAGGTCGGCGGCTTTCTCGAATTCCATATTCTTGGCGGCCAGGTCCATCTGGGCCTCCAGCTCTTCCACCAGACGCTTCTTTTCGTCCTTGGGGATCTTCACGTGGTCGTACTTCTTCTTGCTGAGCTTCAGCTTGCTGTGCTCCTCGGCGATGTCCTTAATGGCCTTGATGATGGTCTTGGGCGTGATGCCGTGCTTCTTGTTGTACTCCTCCTGAATGGCGCGGCGGCGGTTGGTTTCCCCGATGGCGCCCTCCATGGCCGGCGTCATCTTGTCGGCGTACAGCACCACGTGGCCGCTGATGTTGCGGGCCGCGCGTCCGATGGTCTGCAGCAGCGCATCACGTGAACGCAGGAAGCCCTGCTGGTCGGCGTCCAGGATGGCGATGTAGCTGACTTCCGGCAGGTCGAGTCCTTCGCGCAACAGGTTGATGCCCACCAGGATGTCGATTTCGCCGCTGCGCAGCTGGCGCAGGATTTCCACGCGCTCCATGGTCTCGATGTCGCTGTGCAGGTAGCGCACCTTGTACTCCAGGTTCGAGAAGTACGTGGACAGGTCCTCGGCGCTCTTCTTGGTCAGCGCGGTGATCAGCACGCGCTCGCCGCGCTTGATGGTCGCGTTGATCTCCTTGGTGATGTGGTCGATCTGGAACTTCTTCGGATGGATGGTCACCTGCGGATCGACCAGACCGGTCGGGCGGATGATCTGTTCGACGATCAGGTTCTTCTTGGCCTGGCCCTTGGGCGGCAGCGCGGTGTTCTTGTATTCGTACGGGCCCGGCGTGGCCGACACGTACACGGCCTGATGTACGCGGTCCTCGAATTCGGCGAATTTCAGCGGGCGGTTGTCGTGCGCGCTCGGCAGACGGAAGCCGTAATCGATGAGCGTGGATTTGCGCTGGTAGTTACCCTCGTGCATGCCGCCGATCTGCGGGATGGAGATGTGCGACTCGTCCACGAACAGCAGGTAATCGTCCGGGAAGTAGTCCATCAGCGTTTCCGTCGGCTGGCCCGGCTCGCGGTTGCCCAGGTAGCGCACGTAGTTCTCGATGCCGGTGCAGTAGCCGGTCTCCTTCAGCATTTCCATGTCGTACTCGGTGCGCTGGCGGATGCGCTCGGCTTTGCCGTGCTCGCCTTTGTCCAAAAAGAATTTCTCCTGCGCTTCCATTTCGATCTTGATGCGTTCGATGGCGCCGTCGATCTTCTCCTTGGTGGTCACGTTGTGGGCGGCCGGGAAGATCTTGATCTCGTCCATCTCGCCGATCAGTTCGCCGGTGAAGCTGTCCACTTCCTGGATCGAATCGATTTCATCGAACGGCATTTCGATGCGGATGACCGTATCGCCGCTCGGCGGGAAGATTTCGATCACGTCGCCCAGCACGTGGAACATACCCTGCTTGAATTGCATGGCGCTGCGGCGGTACTGGATGTCCGTCAGCAAACGCAGCAGGCGCTGGCGCTGGAACGGCATGCCGCGCTTCAGGGTGATCGCCAGCAAGGAATAGTCCTCCACGCTGCCGAGACCGTAGATGCGCAACACCGACGCCACGGTGAGTACGTCGCGGCGCGTCAGCAGGTTGTGGGTGGCGGCGTGGCGGAACTTGGCGATTTCTTCGTTGATGCTGGCGTCCTTTTCAATGTACGTGTCGGTGGTGGGCAGGTACGCCTCGGGCTGGTAGTAGTCGTAATAGGAAACGAAGTAACTGACCGCGTTCTCCGGGAAGAACTGCTGGAACTCGCTGCACAGCTGGGCGGCCAGCGTTTTGTTGTGGGCCAGCACCAGCGTGGGGCGCTGCAGTTGCTGCACGATGTTGGCCATCGCGAACGTCTTGCCGGTGCCGGTGGCACCCAGCAGCGTCTGGTGGCGCTCCTTGGCTTTCAGCCCCTTGGTCAGCTGCTCGATGGCCACCGGTTGGTCTCCGGTCGGCTTGTACTCGGACACGAGCTTGAACTTGCGCTGTTCGATGGGCGCCATGGGGGCTCCCTGACTGGCATCGAGAGGGGTTTTCGCCGGTGCGGGATTTTTCGGGTTCGTCGCCATGAGCCATGCAGTGTACACCAGCGAGTGCGCCAAAGGAAGCCTCGGCGGTGCGGCGGGGTCTTTTTTCAGCCCTTTCCCAGCATCGTCCGGTCAAACAGCCACAGCATGCCCACCACCATCACCGCGCCCAGAATGCCGTGGAACAGATCCAGCGCCAGTTCGGGGGAGTAGGTGCCCACGACCACGATCGCCGCGATGCGCACGCCGTTCAGCAGGAACAGCACCACCGCGCCGGCCCCGCTGGCTGCGAACGACCATGCGGCCCGTTTGCCCCAGCGCTGCCACCACAAGGTTACCGCC
>DAORHV010000001.1:0-22845 GCA_035438175.1 Candidatus Peribacteria bacterium | reverse complement strand
GGTCCAGGTTATGGAGCCGGACTTTGCCGTGCGTGCACAGCGCGGCCATGACGAAGCTGCCGGCTTCCAGATAGTCGGGGGTGACGGCATGCGAGCAGGCCTGCAGATCGGGGCGGCCGCGCACCACCAGGGTGTGCGATCCGGCGCCTTCGACTTCGGCGCCCATGGCGCGCACCAGCTTGGCGCAGTCCTGGACGTGCGGCTCGCCGGCGGCCAGGTCGATGCGGGTTTCACCCGGCAGCATGGCGGCGGCCAGCAGCGCATTCTCGGTGGCGGTGACGGAGAATTCCGGAAGGATGAGATGTCCGGGGCGCAGCGTGCCGCGGAGCTTGAGGTATTCGTTGGTGCTGAGGTCCCCGGCGCCCATCTGCTGGAACGCGGAAATATGGGCGTGCACCGGACGCTTGCCGATGACGTCGCCACCCGGGTAGGCCATTTCGACTTCGCCGAAGCGCACGAGCATGGGGCCCAGCAGCACGATGGACGCGCGCAGCATGGATACCAGTTCGCGCGGCAGCGGCTTGCTCTCCAGTTTGTCGGTGCGGATTTTGACGGTGTTCTCCACGAAGGACGTCTCGGCGCCGAGATACTGCAGAATCTTCAGCAACACCTCGATGTCGCGCAGACGCGGGACGTTGGTATAGGTCATTTCGCCTTCTTTGCACAAAATGCTGCCGGCCAGCAGCGGCAGGGCGGCGTTCTTGGAGCCGCTGATGACCACGTCGCCTTTCAGCGTGGCGCCTCCCTGGATGCGGTAGCGGATGCTCGCCGCCTCCGCCTGTTTGGCGGCCTGGGCGTCCAGAATCAGCTTGCGCTTGGCCTGGGCGGCCACTTCGGCCGCGGATCCGGTTTGGGCTGGGCTCATAGAGCGGCAGTGTACCCCGAAACGCCTCAAAAGTCATCAGCCCCTACTTTTTCCCAGAAGCAAGCCCTGAACGCTTCCGAATCTCGTCCAAAAAAATCTGCACAAGAAGGAGGGCGGCCCCCACCGTAATGGCGCTGTCGGCCAGGTTGAAAATGGGAAACGTCCCCACCTGGAAGTAATCGGTGACCACGCCGTCTTGCAGGCGGTCGGCGATGTTGGCCAGCGCGCCGGCCAAGATCATGCCGAAGGCGATCTGATTCAGGGTGTGGGCGCGTTCACGGTAGGCGATGTACGCGACCGCGCACAACGCGCCGCCGATAAGCAGCTCCTGCCACGGCGACGGGAAACGCATGCCGAATGCGATACCAGGATTATGCGACAGCAAGAGTCCGGCGAAGCTCCCGAGCACCGGAATGCGGGCGGCCAGCAAGTGTTCGGCTGCCATGGCTCCGGCGACGGAACAGGCGAACGTGACGATGATGGTGACGGCGAACGGAAGCACGGACGCATGCTAGCCGTAGGCGTCGCCGAAACACAAAGATGTCAACGGGGACAATCGCCCGCCGGTCGGAGTATGATGGCGGCCCATGTTCCGTCGTGCGGATTTTCTCCTCCTCGGCATCGCGCTGGGCCTGACTCTCTTTGGTCTGGCCATGATCGGCAGCGTCAGCGTGTACCAGAGTTACCAGCTCACGCTGGCCAAGGCGGCCGCGCCGTCGAACTCGTTTTACCTGTGGCGCAGCTTCGTGCACGTGGTGACCGCGCTGTGCGTGATGGGCGCCACCGCATCGGTTCCCTACCACTTCTGGGAGCGCCATGCGCGCACGCTGTTCCTGCTGAACCTGGTGCTGCTGATGATGCTGTTCCTGCCGGGCGTCGGCAACGAGTACGGCACCGCCCGCAGCTGGATCCAGCTGCTGGGACTGTCCATTCAGCCGTCCGAATTCCTGAAGATCACGATGGTGTTCTACCTCGCCACCTGGCTGCAGAAACGCGAGGCAGCCATCGCCACGTTCCAGGAGGGATTCATTCCGTTCGTAGTGCTGCTGTGTCTGTCCACGTTCTTCGTGGCCATCCAGCCCGACCTGGGTTCGTTCCTGGTGCTCACCGTCATCGCGTCGACCATGTTCTTCGTGGCCGGCGGTAACATTTTGCACCTGATGATGGGCGGCAGCTTATCGGCGCTGCTGAGTCTGCCGATCATCTTGAACAAGGAATACGTGCGCAACCGCTTCACGGTGTTCCTGCACGTGTTGTTTAAGCCGGATGACCAAACGTTTAAAGAGGGAATCGGATTCCAGATCCATCAGGCGCTCATCGCCATCGGCAGCGGCGGCGTGTTCGGCGTGGGCTACGGCAAATCGATCCAGAAATTCGGTTACCTGCCCGAAGTGCAGTCCGACACCATCTTCGCGGCCATGGCCGAGGAGCTTGGATTCATGCGCCTGCTCATCGTGCTGGGTCTGTACGGCATCCTGGTCTACCGCGGACTGAAGATCGCCCGCAACTCGCCCGACCGCTTCGGCCTGCTGGTCGGCACCGGCATCACCACGTGGATCGCGTTCCAGGCGATTCTGAACATCTGCGTGAACCTGTCGCTGTTCCCGCTCACCGGACTCACGCTGCCGTTCATCAGCTACGGCGGATCGTCGCTGATGACCACGCTGGCCGGCGTGGGAATCCTGCTGAACATCTCCATGCACAGCCACCAGGAAGACGCCATCCAGCGCCGCAGGACACGCGCCTCGCACACGGGTACACTGAAGCGCTACATCCAAGTATGAGCCCCCTGACCATCGTCTTCTGCGGCGGAGGAAGCGTCGGCCACGTCGCCCCGGCGGTGGCGGTGGCGCGCGCCGCCATGAAGCTGAACCCGGCGGTGCAGCCGTTGTTTTTGTGCGCCGACCGCGCGGATGAGACTGCATTCCTGACCCATGAACATCTGCCGTTCCGCACCATCCCGGCCGCCAAATTCCCGCGCGGCATGAGTGCGGGCTGGGTCACGTTCCCGTTCGTGTTCGCGTATTCGCTGATCGCCGCGCGCGGCATCCTGAAGCACACCAAGCCCGCCGCCGTGTTCAGCAAAGGCGGCTACGTGAGCGCGCCCATTTGCATCGCGGCCCGCATGATGGGCATTCCCATCGTGTTGCACGAATCCGACGCCACCGGCGGCATGAGCAACAGGTTGATTGCAACAATCGCACGGACCGTCTGCTTAGGATTTCCAGAAGAAGTAACGAGTCACGAGTCACGAGTTCCAAATACACCATCATCTCGAAACTCGAAACTCGCGACTCGAAACTCAATTCTCACCGGCAATCCGGTGCGCCCGGACATCGCCGGCGGCTCGAAGGACGCCGCCCGCCGCATCACCGGTTTTTCGGGGCGACGCCCGGTGCTGCTCGTGATCGGCGGCAGCCAGGGATCGCTCGCGATCAATCAGGCGATCGACAAGCATTTCGAAGCGCTCATCGACATGGCCGACGTCATCCACCTGACCGGCGCCAACAAAGAGACCGGCCGTACGCACGCGCGCTACTGGGCGCGGCCATTCGTCACCGAGGAACTGAAGCACCTGTACGCGCTGACCGACGTGGCGGTGTCGCGCGCCGGAGCCGGAACGCTCTCCGAACTGGCCGCACTGGGCAAGCCTACGGTGGTGGTTCCGCTGCTTGGCGTGGCGCAGGACCATCAGCAATGCAACGCGAAGCTGCTGGAGAGCGCCGGCGGCGCGATTCTGCTGCCGCAGGAGCGTCTGGATGAACTGCCGTCGCTGCTGAAAACGCTGCTGGCCGATGCCCCGCGGCGGACCGCGCTGGGAGAACGCCTGCGGGGCTTCTTTCCCGCCGACGCGGCAACGGCCATTGCCAGAAGCGTTCTGGACGCCGCCGGAAGCCGGGCATAGAATGCGGCTCCGTTTTGTCTCTTCATCCCCGTTTGTTATGCGCACCCTGCTCCTGACCGCCGGCCTTCTGTCGCTCGGCGCATTGGCCGCCTGTAACCAGACCACCACGACGGTCAACGAACCGTATGGAACCTCGTCTTCGTCTTCCGTCGCCATGGCCGCCTCGTCTTCGACGGCAGCCATGATGCCGGCATCTTCTTCGTCTTCATCTTCTTCCACCGCAGCAGTCATGACGAACTCTTCTTCCTCCAAGTGGGCCTGGGACGGCAAGCTCGTGAAGGGCATGCACACCGCCGTCATCGCCACCAGCATGGGTGACATCAGTGTGCAGCTGAACGCCGACGCCGCGCCCAAGACCGTCACGAACTTCATGGCTTTGGCCAGCTCGGGCTTTTACGACGGCCTCACGTTCCACCGCGTCATCCCGGGATTCATGATCCAGGGCGGCGACCCGAACGGCGACGGCACGGGCGGCGCCAGCATCTACGGCGAGCGCTTCGAAGATGAAATCGACGCTTCGTCGGCCCTCTACAAGACGGGCTACAAGGCCGGAGTGCTGGCCATGGCCAACGCCGGTCCGAACACGAACGGCAGCCAGTTCTTCATCATGCAGACCGACTACCCGCTGCCGCCCAACTACACCATCTTCGGAAAGGTGACCAAGGGCCAGGACGTTGTGGACGCCATCGCCAAAGTCCCCCGCGACATGCAGAGCAACATGCCGACCACGCCGGTGACCTTCACGGTCAAGAACGTCAAATAATTGGACTCCTGAAAAACAGTGACTTAGGATGCCGCGCCAATGCGGCATTCTCTTTCACTGTTGTTGCCCGAACCCAACCCCGGCGTCGTCGCCGAGCTCGGCGCGATGAACGCCGAGCCGTGCGGCATTCCGCATCACCGCCGCTGGCTTCACGAAGGGAAAGATCTGGTGCAGTGCCCCGCGGCCGCGAAAGAATCTCAAGTTCGCTGTATTCATTCGAACAACGCCGTACTGCGCGCTGCCGTACGCGAAGCGCTGCTGCGCCGGCTGCTGACGCCGGTGGAAGCCAAACAGTTGGATCTGCTGCTGGAGGAAGACGTCTACGGCCGTGCCTGGGAGGCCGACATGCTGTCGCTGAAGTTGGGCCAGGTGGTGTACATGAATCAATCCGGAAAGCCGTACGACATCGGGCATGTGCAATCGATGACCGGACTGAGTCCGCTTGCGCAGCGCGTGGAAACACTGACCGATACCGACGCCGTGCGACTGACGCTGGAAGCGCAGACCGCCGCGACCCAATGGCGCGAGAATGTCCGACAGCTGCTGCTGCGGCTCTTTTCCGGTGCGGAGCGCGATGAACAAAGAATTGAGGAGCTCCTCTTGGAGCGGCTTGCGTAAGCGATGCGCAGACCACCTGCGTTGACAAAAAACACAAAACAAGTACAGTAAAACCTTTCGGCTATCGCCGAGAGGAGGACGCGCTTTGGTGCCTCCTGAATGTTCCGCTCTTTGAAAGGAATTGACCGATGAGTGCGTTCCCACGCACCGTCCGGCTTGTGAAGCCGGACGACGAGTTCACCCGCGGTTGGGCTGCGGGCGACGGCAACGTCATCCAGAACCTGGGCTTCGGCTGCGCCATCCCGCACGTGGTGTGGGTGGATGCGACCGGCAAGGTGCTGTACGACCAAGTGCTGGTTGCCCAGAGCGGCGGGGCGTATTTGCTCCCCGTCCACAGGCCCAGCGGCAAGATCGCCCTGGTTCGCGCCATCCGCGCCGTCGTGAAGGACATGGAGGCCTACCGCAGGCAGTGGCAAGCCATCGACCCTAAGAACGCTGACCAGGTCCGGCAGTTTGTGTTGGACTGCAGCGACATGTGCCGGTTCTCGTGGGAAGTCCCGCGAGGCATGGCGCAGAAATGGGAATCGTTGGCCAAAGCCGGCAAGCGCGAAGGCCAAGAAGAAACGCGCTACCGCCTGACCGGCAACCCGGCGTCGCTCGGGCCCATCAACGGCGATACCACGTTCTTCCCGCATCTCAACGAAGGATTCTGGTGCGAGTTGGAGTTGTCGGCCACGGACGTGCCCGAGGACAAACTGGAGGGCATCGGCCCGTGCAAGCTGGTGAGCCTCGCCGAGTTCGACCAGATGGTGGACTCGCAGGAGATCATCTGCGCACCGACCGAAACCGTCCTGCGTCGATTCGAGCGCCGGAACCCCGGCGTGCTGCGGTAACCACTCCGCATTGATCAACCCTTTCTGACCCGTCGCCCGACGGAACGGAACACCGATGAGCCCTGGGGAGTTTCACCTCCCTAGGGCTCTACCCACGAAACAACCCATCATCAACGAACTTCAGGTATCCTACGCCCCGATGCGAACACGTTTTGCCCCGTCACCCACCGGCTTGCTGCATATCGGCGGTTTGCGGACCGCGCTCTTCGCCTGGCTCGTCGCCAAGCAATCGGGTGCGGCGTTCACGCTGCGCATCGAGGACACCGACAAAACCCGCGAGATGGCCGGCGCCACCCAGGACTTCGTGAACACCATGACGTGGGCGGGACTGACCATCGACGAAGGCGTCATGCTCGATGAGAACGGGGCGATTACGGAGAAAGGCCCGTACGGTCCATACCACCAGTCGGCACGCCTGGGCCTGTATAAGGAGCACATCGATACGCTGTTGAAAAGCGGCCACGCCTACCGCTGCTTCTGCACGCCGGAGCGCTTGGACAGCATGCGCAAGGACCAGGAGAAGATGAAGCAGCCGCAGATGTACGACCGCCTGTGCCACACGCTGCAGCCCGCCGAGGTGGAGAAGCGCGTGGCGGCCGGAGAGAAGCACGTCATCCGCATGCTGGTGCCGCGCGAGAAAGTCATCACGTTCAAGGATGAGATCTACGGCCACATCACGTTCCGCGGCCACACCGTGGACGATCAGGTGCTCATGAAGTCCGATGGTTTCCCGACGTATCACCTGGCGCACGTGGTGGACGATCACTTCATGAAGATGGACATCGTGATCCGCGGCGAGGAGTGGATCAGTTCGCTGCCCAAGCACCTGATTCTGTTCGAGATGTTCGGCTGGACGCCGCCCAAGTACGCGCACATGCCGCTGCTTTTGAACAAAGACCGCAGCAAGCTCAGTAAGCGCCAGAACGACGTGGCCGCGTCGCACTACATCGAAAAGGGATACCTGCCCGAGGCGATCATCAATTTCCTGGCGCTGCTCGGCTGGAACCCCGGCACCACCCAGGACGTGTTCACGCTGGACGAACTCATTAAGCAGTTCTCGCTCGAGCGAGTGCAGAAATCCGGCGCCATCTTCGACCTGGAGAAACTGGAATGGCTGCAGGGCCAGTGGATGCGCAAAATGGAGCTGCCAGTTTTTGCAGCGAACGTTTTAACAAAAATTGAGGATAAGTTCCCTGAGGCTAAAAATGACAGTTTTTTCTTAAAAAAAGCAAAGCTTGTGCAGGAGCGCCTTGCCTTTTTTAAGGATGCTCCGGAGCATATTGAATTCTTCTATAAAGCTCCTGATGTTTCTATTGAATTCATCACAAATGAAAAGCAAAAAGTCACTAAAGACCTTATAGGCCCCATATTGAATTTACTCTTTGTAGAATTATCTAATCTTTCTGATGGTAATTGGAACTATCAAGAAATTAAGCACTTTGTTGAGAAAACCTACTCTCCAAATCATGTCTACGCGGAGAAGCTCGCGAACCATGCGCTTGAAATTTCTGAAGGCAAACCATCAGTCGCGCCTGAAATTGAATATCCGCCGTATACGAAAAATCAGATTCTCTGGACTCTTCGAGCAGCTCTAACTGGTCGTAAATTCAGCCCGGGTGCCTTCGAGGTCGCTGATGCTTTGGGCAAACAGGAAACACTTAAGCGCTTGAAGGCTGTTAAAGTCTGAGTTTAAAGTCCCGCCTGACGCGCCAGCGCGACCACCGGTTCGACGAGCCCCCGAATACCGGCGTCCAGCGCGGCATCGGGTGACGTCCCTGGCTGATTCGGCATGCCCGCTGGCAGCATGGGCAGATTGCTCACGAAGCGCACCAGCAACAGGTCGCGTTCGCGCAGCAGCGTCAGCGGCTTCTTCAGACGATACTGCATGACCGCGGCGATGAACGGCGGGGTCAGCACGCCGGGCAGCATTGAGGACGATTGCTGCGCGCCGGCGGCCACGCTGAAGACGGTGTCGAATTCGGCGTTGCCGGTTTTGTAGTCACCCTTGAACAGCTGCAGGAATTTGGCGCCCAGCGTTTCGGGTGTCAGGGTCACCGATACGGGCGAGGACGAGCGGATGCGGACGCCGACGATGGGCGAGTACTCGGTGCGGGTGTGCTTGCCGGCTTGCACCTGGTACTGCAATTCGGCGATCCAGACGGGGGTTTCTTCGTCGCCGGACTTCCATGTTCCCCACCACTCTTCGGCGATGAGCGCACCGCCGCCGCGCGGATGCATGAACGCCGGGAAGGCGGCCTGCAATTCCTTGAAGCGACTGCTCTTCTCCATGCTGACCACCCAGCCGCGCGGCTTGGCGTAGCGCATTTTGGCCGTGCGTTCGGCGGCCTGGCGCCGGATGCGTTCGTTGTTGAGTTTGGCGATGCCGATGAACATGAACGGCAACCCCAGCAGCCAAGAACTGAATCCGGCGATGATGTTGAGCGTGGTGTTGCCGAAGCCGTACACCAGCACCGGCACGAAATTCCCCAGCACGAACATCGCGCCGCCGATGACGAAGAATTGCAGCGCGTCGCTCTTTTTCTCTTCGGCCGGTACGGCGATTTGCGCGGCTCGTTCGGCATCCGCCAGAAATCCCGCCATTTGCGCGGCGGGTATCTGCGCACCGAGCGGATCCCACGTCGGTGCTGACGCATCGAATTCCATGCCCACTAGTATGCACGTGCGGGAGGGACTGGTACACTGCGGGCCATGTCTGAAGTGGAACTCGAAATGAGCGACGGCGGCAAAGCGGTGATCGAGGGAAAGACCAACATCCCGTTCAAAACGTTCGTGGGTCTCATTCTGCAGCGCAAGGTGCAGACCCTCTTCAAGAAGTGCGGCGACGAGCCGGTGATCGTGGACAGCGAGCTGCTCACCCAGCTGGCCAGCGCACCCAACGACTCGCAGGAGGACCGCACCAAGCTGGTACTGGTCACGTTCGGCGTGGGCGTCCTGTGCGGCGTGTTCCTGGCCGCAGTCGGATTGCTGGTGCTGCTCCTGCTGAAGATCCAGCCGTCGGTCGTGGACTACGGCATCGCGGTAGGGGTCATGCTGGTGCTGGGTATCATCGTGAGCGTGCTGCAGCGCATGCAGCTGGGAAGCACGAAGCAGAAGCTGTACGACAGCATGGAGAAGATGACCGACCTCGTGTCGCGCTAAGACCCCGCGCGGTTCTTCCTGTACGCTGTGTTTCCTATGGAACTGAAGGAGGCGTTTCCGATCAAAGGCAAGACCACCATGCGCATCGGCGGTGCGGTGAAGGCATACGCCATGCTGCAGACGCGCGGGGATTGCCAGCAAGCGGTGGCGACGGCCGCTGAAAAGAAACTCCCGCTGATCGTGCTGGGCTCCGGCTCGAACACGCTGTTCGCCGACGGCGATATTGCGGCCATGGTCGTGCAGATCGGCAACACGGCGTCGGCCCTGGAGGGCAACCGCGTGACGGTGGGCGGCGGCAAGAACCTGGCCATGCTGATTAACGAACTGGCCAAACAGGATCTGGATCTCTCGGCATTGACCGGCATCCCGGGTACCGTCGGCGGCGCGTTGTTCGGCAATGCCGGCCAGGGCCCGAAGGGGATTTGGATCGACACGTACGTCGTGAGCGTCACCGCGCTGATGGACGGGCAGTGGCGAACGATGACGCGCGAGGAATGCAATTTCCGTTACCGGGAGAGCGCATTCAAGGACCATGCCACGCCGAGCATTATTTGGGAGGCAGTGTTGGACGTGCCGTCGCGCCCCGGCGCCGAGGTGAAGGCCAACGTGGATGCATTGCTGCAGAAACGCATCGAGACACAGCCGCATCTGAAGACCGCCGGATCCTGTTTTAAGGCGGTGGGCGGAACGCCGGCTTGGCAGCTGCTGGACGCGGCCGGATTGCGCGGCCTGCGCATCGGCGGCGTGGAGATTTCACCCAAGCACGCCAACTTCCTGATTAATGTGGGCGAGGCGACCTACGCCGATGCCAAGGCGGTGGTGGAGCAGGCCAAAAAAGCCGTCCCGGACCGGTTGGAAGTGGAAATGCGTTTCATCGAGAACGACGGCAGCGCGGCGTACTGAGAACCAAAACACCCAAGAAGTTGACTGCCCGGCGTTCGTCTTTAGAGTACGCGCAACCGATGAGCGAAGTCCTGGACCGAACACCGGCTGCCGAAGCGATTCCGGATGAAGCCGGCACCGCGGTCGCCGCACTGCTGGAGGAATGCGATGTGGTAGGCGCCGATGCGATGGCGATTCTCCATGCCGCCGAGGTACGTGCGAAACTCGGCATTCCGTCCGACTACGACGTACGCCAGCTCGACGAAGCAGGCACCGTGTTTACGGTGACGATTCCGGACCGCGCACCCACGCCAGGCACCAGGTCGATCGGCGGAGACAAAATACTGGCGCTGCGGTGGAATCCCGGCGACGTTTTCGTGACGCTGGACGGAAAGAGCATGCCGGTTTCGGCGCTGCCCAATGCACTCTGCGGCCACGACAAAGCGCTCAACTGGTCGGCGATCCAGGGTTTGGATTTCTAACAAAAAACCCCCGGCGCCGGGGGTTTTGAATTCGTCATAAGCCACGATCTAGAACGGCAGGTCTTCGGGCTTGATCTCGGACTCGTATTTGATGTCCGGGATGGAGGCTCCGACGCCCACCGCTTCGCGCTCGACCTGGCTGGCCGCGCGGGGCGCGGATGCCGGAGCGGAGGAGCGGGCGGGCATGGCCGCGCCGTCGGCCGAGATGGCGGCGACCGCATCGGCGTTCTTGATGCCGAGCATGCTGACCTGGTCGGCGATGACTTCGGTGGTGTAGCGCTTCTGGCCGGCCTGGGTCTCGAAGCTGCGGGTCTGGACGCGGCCGCAGGCGTACACGCGCTGGCCTTTCTTCACGTTGGCCTGGATGGCGACCGCAAGCTCGCCCCATGCCACGACGTTGTGGAATTCGGTGCGCTCCTTCATCTCGCCGGAGGCCTTGTCCTTCCAGCGTTCGTTGGTGGCAACACCGAACGAGAGGACGTTCTGTCCGCTGGTCGTGGTGCGCATTTCGGGATCGCGGGTGATGTTGCCGATGACCTGCACGCGGTTGATGCACTGCGTGAGGGGGGCGGCGCTGGCGGGCACTTCGGTCTGGCCGCCCTTGGGGTCGAGCAGGATCATGTCCATGGCGACGACCTTGGTCTTGCTGCGCTTCTCGCCGGACTGCTCGTCTTCCCAGCTGTCGGTCTGGAGACGGCCGGAAATATACATCTGGCTGCCCGGGCGGACGTACTGTCCGGCCACGTCGGCCATGCTGCCCCACACCGTGACGGTGTGGAAACTCTTGCCCGAAAGGGTCTCGCCTTTGCCGGACTGGAAGGTGTACGGCACGACGATATTCAGGTCGGTCACGCTGGTGCCGCCAGGCGTCTGGCGGAGGCTGACCGGCTGGGTCTGGTATCCGATGATTTCGATGCGATTCAATGAGAACATCGCTGTGAGGGGAAGAAGTAGAGGAGGCCTCGAACCGTCGACTCTCATCCGAAGGCGCCGTTCGTACGGAGCGTCGGGTTTAGAGACGTGTACGAGGGTACACCTGGGCCGTTTTGGGTCAATGAAAGCTCCTTGCCGTTTTTTTGAATCTGGGGCGGAATACATTAAGCATTCCGATTTCGGTTTTTTGGCTTCGGGAAGTACCATATCCCTCCGGAATGCGACGGAGATTCCTTCTGATTCCGGCCCTGCTTCTGCTCTGCCTTCCGACGAGCAGTTCTTCGGCCCCGCTCAAACCGGTAATGAACGAACCGGAGGCGTACCACGACATCCGTTTCGGCGTGGACGAAGTGAAGTCCAACATCCAGTCGGTGATGTGCGGCGGATGGGATCCCGACTCGAAGGTAAAGATCGAATACGACCCCAGCATCATCCCGCCGCCGCACGTGCAGATCGACTGCCAGGGCGGCATCAACAGCTGCGACGGCACCACCGGCCACGCCGACTTGAAGCAGGGCGACGGCACCATCTACCTGTGCATGTCGCTGGCGGTTCCATCGGGGAATGGCACGGAATATCTGCTGATGCACGAGCTGACGCATGCCTTGCAGATCACGCCGATGCCGCCGGGCGAACCGCCCGCCGGCGGCTGCTGCAACATCGAAACGCAGGCATACCTGGTCCAGTGCCAGGCCATGGCCGACGACGGCGTCTTCGACTTGCCGCAGTTCCAGTCGACCGGACTGAACGTGCAGACGTGCGCGCAGTTCGGCGTGCAAAACGTGAGCTGTCCGGGCCAAGGCTGTTACCCGGGGCTCGATCCGTCGCTGGGTCCGTTGTATATGGCCGCCATTACGGCGATGCCGTCGCCGTCGTGCGAAGAATTGAAAAACAATCCGACGCCGCGCGTGAAGGCCATTATGGATGCCATTAAGGCGCTTGCGAATTCCATGCAGCACCTCTACGTCCTGAAGTGCGATGACGGCTCCCAGGACTGCATCCCGATTCCGGACGTCAGCCCGGACATGCCGGGCCGCCAGAACGAGGAGCCCATCAGCAAAGAAGAAACCGGCATCGGCGTGCGCGGCAACTTCGTCTACCCGGATACCGCGCTCGGTTACACCTCGGCCTGCAACGTCTACCAAACCAAGTACACCGACGAAGACCTGAAGGATCGCGGCATCGCGTACGGCCTGGAGGACGACGATGAAGACCGCGACCCGAACACCGGCAAGCCGCTGACGAACCCGGGCGACGTGGAAGTGAACCAGGAACAGCTGTGCATCCGCTATGCCAACGCCACTCCGCACCAGTGCAAAAAGCTCCAGGCGCGCTACCGCACGCTGTCGGACAACGCGCCGCGCCCGGTGATGTCGTGTCATACGACCGACGACGATGAGGTCGACGCCGACGGCAATCCCTACACCCTGCACTACGCCTACAACTTCGTAAAAACGTACTGCTTCGATTACAACGACCAGGGTACGCGCGCGCCGCTGACGGTGAACTACCTGCAAGTCGGCCTGTTCAGCGGCGACGAAGCGCAGGTACCCGGTCCGTTCATGCCGCCCGAGAACACCAAGGTCTGCGAAGGCCAGGAATGCCGCACGCCGTGGCTGCCGCGCTTCATCGACAAGTTCCCCGAGAACTGCGATTACGACCACACCAACGGCCAGATGAACAACCAGCCCACGCACGAAGTACTGCTGAGTTCGTACTTCCGTCACTACGCCGGCCCCAGCGTCTACAGCGAAGCGGACGACATGTGGTACAACGCCGGCATCAATATCCGCGAGGTGAAGCACGGCGACACCATCCAGGAGTGGAAACTGCGCACCGAGTGCTACGAATACTACGACATCGACCAGGGCGGCTCGCCGAACGGCGAAGACTGGAAGCCGCTGGTCAGCACGCTGTTCGATGAGAAGTGTGAAATCGTCATCGCCACCAAGGATTGCGGCGGCGACCACTGCACCGAGGTGGACCCCTACCAGCAGGAGCCGCTGAAGCCCGAGTGGAAGAACGGCGACCACATCGCCGGCAACTACAACACCCAGAAGGAGAACTTCATGCCGGAGGTGCCGCTGGACGAGCCGCAGCGCGGCGGACGCACCGCCCCCGACGCGTGGGTCTACGACCCCAGGTCGCCGCTGACCATGCTGGATAACCGGCGCGTGCAGAAAGTGCAGCGCCTGTTCGAAGACCCCAGCGACCCGAGCGGGTTTTTGGACACCATGCTCGAGAGCAAGGTGCGCGGCGGCAAGACCGTTCCCGACAACGCCCGCACCGACGGCTTCGACGACACCGCCGAGCGCGAGTTCACCAAATGGTGGGAGAAACAGCAGAAGGCGCTGCTCAGCCTCATCCAGGACCCGACCGTGAAACTCATCATGCCCGCACGCATCCTGGTGGGACTGTCGGATGACGATCCGCTCATCAAGCAGGCGGCCGGCATCATCAGCCAGCCCAACGGCACCGTGGCGGTGACCCTGCGCGCCGGCCCCGAAGAGCTGGGCACCGTGCTGCAGTCGTTCCAGGAACTGTACATCGCGCCGATCCGCGAAGTGCGCATCCCGATCGTGGTGATGCAGGTATCGAAGGCCGAACTGCAGACACGCCGTGCGGAGTGGAAGTTGTGGAAGCTGCGCAACCCGTCCATCGCCTCGCAGGCCGATCCGCTGATCGGCAAAATCGACGATTACCTGGATGCACTGGAGCGCGTGCGGCTCATGCGCCTGGCACTGGCCGGACGCCTGCAGAAGATGTACGAAAAGCAGGAGGAGATCCGCAACTTCTTCGGCGACTGGTACGTGCAGAACAGCCAGATCCTGCTGGACGCCGCCCAGGCCTCGCTGGAGCGCCAGCAGCTGAAGACCATCTGGCGCAAGACGCAGAAGGCGATGCTGCAGGCCGATGCCTGCCAGATCACGTGGTGCAGCAACCAGCGCTTCTCGGCCGACGTCTACACGCTGCTCGACAACTGGTGGCGCCAGAAGGTCATGCCGGGCGAGGCACCGCCGGGACGCGACCGCGACGGGTTACCGGAGCCGCCCGACCTGACATCGCTGGTATCGCACTTCCCCGACCACCAGTACGACTTCTCGTACATGGGCCTGTCCAAGAACCAATGGCCGGTGCCGGCACTGTGGCCCGTAAGCGTGCAGATCAAAATCCCGCTGCCACCCACTTACAAAGGCAGCAGTCCGGAGGATGTCAGCAAGTTCCCCGACCTGCCGGAGTACCCGGACATCACCGCGTTCGACAACCTGACGCTGCCGGACGTGTCCTTCCCCGACCAGACGTTCATCGATCCGGTGCCGCTGCCGGCGCTCGGCGAAGCGAAGGACAAATTGATGCTGATCCGCGAGATGATCGAGGGAATCCCAGTGGACGCGCAGCGCCAGGAGGAGCAGGAGGAGCAGTCCGGCAACTCGTCGGCCGAGAGCGGCACCGACAACTTCCCGACCTATCGCGACAGCATGCGCGGCACCTTGTGCCGCATGGCGCCGAGCGTGATGACACCGACCTCCAAGCGCGAAGAAGTCGAGCAGGATAAGGACTACGGCACCCCGATCAAGATCATCCACACCGAGACGGACCTGGTCGAACGCATGGGACGCATCTGGTCGCGCTGGATGCCCGAGCGCAAGGAGGATTACGCCGGACGCATCATCCGGGTGGGCGAGGAGTATCCTGACCCCGAAGATCCGCCGCCGTGCAAGGAAGACGTGGTGTGCATCCATCTGCCGACCGACATCTTCAAGTCCTGGAAGTGGCAGTGGTTCGTCCCCAAGCTGGAGGCCGGTCTGACCGACATCGCGTACCAGATGCGCGATCTGACCTTGCCGCCGAACGAGAACGAAAACCCGTTCCTGGAAGCCAACGTCGAACTGCTGAAGCGGCTGTTCCCCAACATGACGCTGCCCATGGACATTAAACTCGAACCCCCCGCCCCGAACCCATGATGCTGCGCCGATCACTTGCCGGCCTGATCCTGTGCGCGCTGTGCGCACCATCCGCGTATGCGGCGGACACCAAGCCCATCGAGGAGTGCCGCGACCGCGTCACCCAGGAACTGTCGAGCGCCCACGACATCTACCGCAGCGTGCTGTTCGGCAGCCGCCGGGACAACGACGGCAAATTCATCGCCAATACGGGCGGCGAAGTCGATAAGGAGCGGAAGGGCATCTTCGAGACGCGCTACCGCGACACGCAGGAATTGATCTGGCCGATCATCGAGTCGTACCGCGTGCTCAACTGCCGCAACACCGAGATCTGCGAGACGCTGGACCAGTCGTTCGGCACCGATACCGACGATTCGTTCGAGGTGCACCCGCTGGGCTGCACGGCGGTGACGGTGGTGCCGTACGAAGAATGCCAGTTCAAGGATGCCAACCTGCTGGGCGACGTCTCCACGCTCACCAACGACTGCGTGCGACTGGCCAAGCAGACGCTCGCGATGGAGCAGGGGATCCTGCGTCTGGCGGTGGCGTACGACTCGGGCTACCGCGGCGCACTGCAGTTCGTGGGCATGACCGACTGGATGATGAAGGACTTCCCCAAGCGCGCGTTCATTCCGCTGCGCGGCATGGTGAACATGCTCGGCAAGTTGTACGAAATCCCATGTTTCATGGGCCAGTGCGACATGCCCGACAACTCCGACGTCCAGTTGCCGCAAGGCAACTCCGGCAACAGCGGCAATCCCAACGCTCCCCAGGACTGATCCCATGCCACGCACTCCGCGCACTCCACCGGCCGGACGACAACCCGCAGACGCGGGTCTCCAGCGGCTGTACACGGGAGTCCTCGCGCTGGTGATCGGCATCAGCATCCCGGTCATCGGCATGCAGCTCGTCCGCGCCCAGATCACCAACGGCGCCGGCTCGTCGGCGTCCTCCATCCCCAACAGCGACGACCCGCGCAGCTGCACGTCGACCGGCACCATGTTCCAGGGTATTTCCCGGCCGATCACGGTCATCAACCTGTTCCAGACGCGTATGTCGGCGGTCGTGCAGGAGCGCGAGGAACTGCTGCGGCACACCATCCTCTGGCAGTGTTACGGCGGGCCAAACGGCATCCAGCCGCCTCCGTCGCCCGCGCTGGAGGCGCTGGCCGCCGAACTGCCGGGCTGGCATTACAAATACACCACCAACGTGGGCGGCGTAGGAACCCAGACGATCATGGTGCCCAAGCCGGTGAACTTCGAGTCGTTCGCGTCCGTCATCATGGAATTCGAACGCGAATACGAATGCAAGCTGGCCGAACTCCAGCCGCAAAGCCCCGTCCTGGTACGCTCCGACCAGGACTTGGACGGCCCCGAGGGTGCGGCGAACGCCGGTGGCAGCACCTATTGCTGCGATGCGAACACGCTGTTCTGCGTGGACTCCGCCGTGCCGGATGACGTAACCGGCAACACCCCGACGTGTGACGGCGACAAGTACAGCGGACCAGATCCGACGTGCCGCCAGGAGTGCACGGTGAAGGATACGTTCGGCAACTACGGGTTGCGCATCCAGAACAACTTCGAACGCATGACTCAGGAGCGTATCCGCGCCCGCGTGGCGGTGGAGCGCACCGTCAACACGCTGCGGTCGTTCGAACAGGCGGTGGTCTTCACGGTGCAGATGTCGTGCTTCCAGCGCGCCGGACTGGACATTAAAAACGAACTCTCGTTGATGGCCGACGGCACCAGCTGCATGCCCAAGATCTGGGATTCGCTGAACTCGCTGCACGATTTGAAGAGCCAGAGTCCGCCCGAACTATGAACCTCCGCCCGCTCGCCGCCGGCTTGTTGCTGACGCCCCTCCTCTGGGCCGCGGCCGTCGTGCCCGCGCGGGCGCAGTCCATGTTCGACCAGTTCTTCGATAACGCGTACGAGCTGACGCGCAGGCCGCAGATCCCGGGCAACAAGATCATCGATTTCGCGGTGCATGAAATGGAAGATTGGAAGGGCGACGGCGTACTGATTTACCCCAGCGACGTGGAGGCTGCGATTACGGGGGACGTTTTCGTGCTGTGCTCGGACAAGCTCAGCTTTCACTCGCTGAAACCACTGGAATTCGACGTCGGCGGCCTGGAGCAGAACGGCGGATGCAAAGCGCTGCAAAGCGCAATCATGTCGGTTGTCGATACCGAAATGGACATTGAGAAACTCGGCGACATGCTGACCACCGTCGCCAACGGCGGCATGCTGGCCGAGGCCGACCAGCCCAATCGTCCGGCCAACGTGGGCTTCGCCACACTGCTGACCACGCGCATCTGGACGGCCACCGGCACGACCATCCTGGCCTGGCCGGACGCCGCCAACGACATCATCACCGACAAGCTGGATAAGGAAATGGCCGAGGACGGCGTCTCGGATGAGCTGCTGTGGAAATACCAGAACGGCTACTTCCGCAACGACCGTGAAGCCGATCCGGTGGTGAGCAGCTGGAACCTGGACGGCGACAACGACGGCTACACGGTCGGCATGGCGCTGAAGGAGGTCGCCGACGCGCTGAACATTAAGGCGTCCTACTACAAGAAAACCGGCGAGTTCGTGGTACCCAAACTGCAGGCCAAGAACGTGGGGTTATGGGCGCGCGCGGACGACATCGGACTGATGTGGATCTACCCGGACCACTTCACGCGCATGAAGGAGATCAAGGAAGCCGACGATTACCCGGAATACAAGAACGGCGGCGACCAGCTGGCGTATCCATGGACGTACGCGGGCAACGCCAACTTCAGCGGCATGCCGGAAATCAAGAGCCCGCTGTGCAGCCGCAGCGCCGGCCGGCTGGGCTACCTGTGCCGAAACGTACCGGAGCCGGTCGAGAACTGCGCCAACCCCGACAACGAGAACGACATGAACCTTATCCGCTGCGACGAGCAAGAGCGCACGACCGTCGATGGTCCCGAGATCTGCCCGGAGATCACGGCGTTGTTCAAGGACGACGGCACCCCGCTGTGGGACCCGTCCGATCCGCGCTTCCTGAACCCCGCCCTGTCGCCGGCCGACGTGAACCACATCTGCGATCCGGAGAACCGCGTCATGTACAAAGACGAAATCGAGGCGCACGCCTGCTACATCGCGTACTGCGTGGCGCAGTCGCACAGCGGTCACACGCTGGTGAGCAACCGCAGCCCCAACGTGGTGGGCGAAGCGACGTCGCCGTACCTGGCGTGCATGCGACAGGACCCGCACTTGGGCTTATACGCCGAGCTGGCGCAGATGACGCCGTTCGCGCTGCCCAGCTACATCGGCCACAGCCTGGCGCAGGAGTACGAGCGCGAGTACTGCGCCATCACCGGCCTGCCGCCGCATCCGCTGGCAGGTTTCTGCCAGTACCGCGAGAACCGCCGCGCCAACTCGCCTCTCTATACGCTCGGCAGCACCACCGATAACGCCAAGGACGAGCTGGAAAACGTGCGCGAAGACCAGAGTATTTACCTGGGCGACGCCGTCGCCATCGGCCAGCGCATGGCGCTGGATCAGTGGCTGCCGGTGCAGAAGAAAATGGTGGCGACCATCGCCCAGTCCATCGATGAAACAGCCACGCTCCTGCGCGAACTGGCGCGTGCGCCGCTGACCAAAACCCCCTGCCCGTGGACCGGCCCCTTCCCGCGGAGTTCCGCCAGCAACAACCCCTGACATGAAGCGCGCCTCGCTCGCCATCGGCCTGCTCACCCTGCTAATGCCCCTCGCGGCGCATGCCGACGCGCTGTCACCGTGGACGCAACAAGTCATCGACCGCATCCAGATGGGCATGGACACCGCCGACTCGTTCGCCAGCGGCGGCACGTGCGACCCGGACAAGGAGGATGGCTATCTGGCCGAATCCGAAACGGCCATCCGCCGGTTCATAGATGTCCGCGAGCAGATCTCGCGCCATAACGCGTTCCTGAAGGAAAATACCCTGTGCCTGCAGAGCGACCTGGATTTGCTGGAAGACAAGATCAACGACCTGCGGGTCGCGATCGTGGACGCCGATACGGCGTGTAATTTAAAGAGCATGCGCGTACTCACCAACGTGGTCGAATTCGCGGTGCAGGCCTATAACCTCCTGGTGGTGGGCGGCAACGACCCGTCGGTGAAGGACGATCTGCTGCGATACGAATATTTCTGGGAGAGTGCAGATCTGGTGAACAGCGGCAGCGGCACCGCGCTGAACGACGTGCACGAGGATGCGGCCCAGTGCCCGTACACCACCGATTATTCGCCGCATGCCATCGGGTACGTACAGACGGACGGCGGCCCGGTCACGCCCGGCGCCGACGACCTCAAGAGCTACGGATGCGACGCCGAGACCATCGGCAACATCGCGGTTCACACCCAGGAAATGGACGGCATGGACCGGTTCCTGAACGGCGACGGCGGCGACAACGAAGGCACGCTGGATTTCATCAAGAACATCAGCACCATCGTGACGACCTTCTCCACGAACATCGACACCACCATCGCCAATCTGCGCGGCACGGGGTCCACCACGCCGTATCCGCCGCCGCTGGCCAATCCGCCGCCGCACGACAAGGTAAGCGGCTGTCTGCGGCCGCAGGTTCCGCTGGTGGCGATCAATCCCGGCGACACCATGCCCGACTCCATGCTCGACGATTATCCGGACTACTACAGCGCCGACAACGCGCGCGAGGTGCAAATCGCGCCGGGCGTGTTCTTCCAGACGTTCAACCCGCCGCCCGAGGAGGCGTTGCCGATCGGCGCGTTCCTGCGGCCGGCCTACGACTACTTCTCCATCTTCAGCAATCCGGTGAACATGCAGCGGCGCTTCACCGCCAAGAAGACGGTGATAGGGTACGCCCGCCCGCTGACGCTGGACGCGCAGGGGCTGGGACCCGAAGTACCCACGTCGCTGTATCTGCTGATCTATGGAATCGACGCCCCGTCGCAATACCGCACCATTTCGGCCAGCATCGACCGCGAGACCGGCTTCATCGAAGCCGCCAGCCGCGACGGCATCGAGCGGACGCTGCAGGCCTACGCGCCGCTGCAGGGCGCCATCACCAAACTGAGCGAAGTAACGGACAAGGAACTGCCGGCGTACATCCAGGACTTCGGATATTTCATGCTGCGCCAGTGCGCGGACGGCCACTGCAGCGCGGTGAACGGCACGCTGGATACCATGGAGAAGCGCATCTACAACCCGTCGTGCCACCCGTACGTGTCGGGCGATTACACCGACGCGCGCACGCACATCAAGTGTCTGTGCATCCCCAAGAGCAACGAAGAACCGGACGGATTGGACGTGGCGGCCTGCGATTGCGGCGGCACGCCGCAAGCCGGCGATTGCCAGACATGGTGCGCCTACTGCCAGGAAGACCCGTCGCAGGCGGAGCGCGACAAGTATGCCGACATGGAACCTGAATTGTACCCCGGCTGCCGCGTAGAGCAGGGCGACCCCGACAGCGGCTATTAGGCGAAAAGAAGTCGCCGAACGCAGGGACGGCGGCGGAGCATCTTGGTACAATGCGCGCATGAAGCCGCAAGACTTTGTCCACGTGCACTGCCACTCCACCTTTTCGCTGCTGGAGGCGTTGCCGACGCCCGAGGAAATCGTCCTGCGCGCCAAGGAATTGGGGCACAGCGCGGTGGGTTTGGCGGACAAGGGCTACACCTACGGATTGATCGAATTCTACAAGGCCTGCAAGGAGCACGGACTGAAAGGATTGATCGGTCTGGAGGCCTATGTCGCCGCGCGCACGCGCCACGACAAGGACAGCTCCATGGACACCCGCCGCTACCCGTTGGTGCTGCTGGCCGAAACCGACGAGGGCTACGCCAACCTGCTGGAATTGGCCACCCGCGCCGCACTGGAAGGCATGTACTACAAACCGCGCGTGGACGCCGAGCTGCTGCAGAAATACGGCAAGGGGCTCATCGCGCTCAGCGGACCGATTTCGGGGGCCATCCCGCAGGCGGCGCTGGCCGAGGACTTCGAACGGCTGAAGACGTTGGTGGATCAATACCGCTCGTTCTTCGGCAAGGACAACTTGTACTTTGAATTGATGGACCTGCCGAACGTGCCGGGTCAGGCCGAGGTGAACCAGCAGCTCATCCGTTTCGGCAAGGAACTGGGCGTGCCGCTGGTCGCCAGCTGCTCCAGCCACTACTGCCGCATCGAGGACGCGGAGGCGCACGACGTGCTGCTGTGCATTCAGAAGAGCTCCAACGTCGCCGACGCCGGGCGCTTCTCCATGCGCGACAGCGACTTCTCCATGCGTGAATTCGCCGACATGGAACGTGCGTTCGGCCACGTGCCGGAGGCGCTGGAGAACACGCGCGTCATCGCCGACCGCTGCAACGTGAAGATTCCGTTCGGCAACTACAAAATCCCCAAGTTCCCCGTCACGGCCGGGCAGACCGAGCCGCAACTCTTAAAGGACCAGTGCGCCGAGGGTGCCAAGCTGCGCTACCCCAACGCCGACGACGCCAAGAAAAAGCTGATCGCCGAGCGCCTGGAATACGAGCTGGGCGTCATCGACAAAATGGGCTTCTCGGGCTACTTCCTCATCGTCTCGGACATCGTGGGCGAGGCCAAGCGCCGCGGCATCACGGTGGGTCCCGGCCGCGGATCGGCCGCCGGCTCCATCGTGAGTTACGTGCTGGACATCACCACGCTGGACCCGCTGGAGCACGGACTGCTGTTCGAGCGCTTCCTGAACCCGGAACGCATCTCCATGCCCGATATCGACATCGACTTCGCCGACACCCGCCGCGACGAGGTGCTGGAATACGTGCGCACCAAGTACGGCGCCGACCGTGTGGTGCAGATCTGCACCTTCGGAACGCTGGCCGCCCGCGCCGCCGTGAAAGACGTGGGCCGCGCCTACGGCGTGTCGTTCGCCGAAATGAACGCGCTGGCCAAATTGATCTCCGAGCGCCCCGGCACGTCGCTGGAAGAGGCGCTGCAGAGCAGCGAACTGCAGGCCGTGCTGGAGAGCAACGAAACGTACCGCAAGATCCTGGACGTTGCGCAGAAGTTGGAAGGCAAGGCGCGCCACGTGTCGGTGCACGCCTGCGGAGTCGTCATTACTCCGGAGGCCGCAACCAAGTACACCGCCCTGCAGCGCGCGCCCAAAGACGACCAGACCATCATCACGCAGTACCATGCCAAGCCGCTGGAGTCGCTGGGCCTGCTGAAGATGGACTTCCTGGGACTGAAAAACCTGACCATCATCCAGACCGCGCTGCTCATCATCGAGCGCATGCACAAGGTGAAGATCGACATCCGCACCATCCCGCTGGACGATAAGCCGACGTTCGATCTGCTGTCGCGCGGCGAGACGACAGGCGTGTTCCAGCTCGAATCCGGCGGCATGCGCAGATACCTGAAACAACTGAAGCCGAGCGCCTTCGACGACATCACGGCCATGGTTTCGCTGTACCGCCCGGGTCCGATGGAAAAGAT